>JADGHE010000086.1 GCA_019689555.1 Variibacter sp.
TGAGATTTGGCTGGGGGACCTGGATTCGAACCAGGATTAACGGAGTCAGAGTCCGCTGTTCTACCGTTGAACTATCCCCCAACGGCCATCGCGGGCGCATGGATCATCGCCCCGCCGGCGCGCAGCCGGGGCCGGGGCCTCATCGCATTGGCCATATAGGGGTTTTTCGCGTGGCGGTCCACCCCTCAGCGCAGGGCTGCCCACTGCTTTCGCAAGCCGGCAATCCGGCCGCGCGGCCGGCGGCCACCGTTCGGTTTACTCCCTCCGCGCAGGGCCGCCCCAGCCGGCCCGCCCCTCCGATTTCGCCCCAAGCCCAGCGGCGGCGCGGTCGGGCGGGGCGCCCGGCGGGGCCGCCGCGAGGTCGAAAGGGCCCGCGGGGTCCGCAAGGAGCTGCCCTGTTGAGAGGCCGGGGCCAGGAGAGCCCGCTCTCGGGGCAGGGAAAGGCGCTGCGCGGCTGTCGCAAGGCGGGAGCGCCCGCGCGGCGTGGGGAGGAGGAGCCTGCGGTCGGGTTCGGCGGGCTGCTGGGCGGCGTCGAGGAAACCGAGCGGAGGGGCGCAGGGGCCGAGGAGCGGCCGCCGCCTGCGAGAGGCGCGGCCAGTGCGAAGCTGAATGCCGTGGGCGGACGAAACCGCCGCAGCGGCCCGCGGCCGAGGGCTTGGGGCCGCGTCCCTTCGGGAAGTCGGCCGGGCGTCGCCGCCCTATCGCACCGCAGCGGCGTTTGTGCGTCGCAAAATTTTCATTGACTCAGGCGCAAGGCGCCGTTGAATCCCGCCATCACATAAGAAAAGCGGGGCCCAATGATGCGCGTAGCTCACAGTTCGCTCCCGTCGCTCCTCATTCCCTGCCCTAACTGTCTGAAGCGCATGGCTTTCCGGTCGGTCCGCCCCCTCGCCCAGGACGACCTTCAGGACATCACCTACGAATGCCGGGGCTGCGGCGCGGAGCTCGTGCGCACGCGGCCCAGAGGCTCCTCCTTCGAGTGCGCGGCCTGACGGGCGCCTCGGCGCGGGCCGCCTGAAAGCGGGCCGTCCGCCCAAATCGACGCCCGGCGCCACTCTTGACGCATTTCGTACCTATGTGGGGACCGGCGCGCCCTCGGTCGCGTTGAATGGACCGGCCGCGATCGCCACGCGATCGCCATTTTATGAAGGAGGGTGAGAATGGGTTCATCCATTCAGCCCCGAGGGCTTCCAGAAGGCTTCGCCGGCCACACCGTGGACATCGAGATTCGCAACGCAAACCCGCTTCCGGAAGACCAAGACGTCACCGACATCAAGAGCGCGGTCCTCGCCAAGCTGACCCTGGCTTGCGGCAAAGACCCCTCCACAGCGACCGATCGGGACTGGTTCATCGCCACCGCGCTCGCGGCCCGCGACCGCATCGTCCATCGCTGGCTCACGGCCGAGCGGGCCAATCACAACAAGGGCGCCAAGCGCGTCTACTATCTTTCGCTCGAATTCCTCATCGGACGGCTGCTCTCCGACGTCCTCGACAATCTCGGCCTGATCGACCGCTTCAAGGAAGCGCTCGGGGATCTCGGCGTTGATCTTGCCCGCCTCAAGACCGTGGAGCCGGACGCGGCGCTCGGCAACGGCGGCCTCGGGCGGCTCGCCGCCTGCTTCATGGAGAGCATGGCAACCCTCGGCATTTCGGCCTGCGGCTACGGAATCCGCTACGACCACGGCCTCTTCCGCCAGGTGCTGAGAGACGGCTGGCAGCAGGAATATCCTGAAGAGTGGCTGTCGTTCGGCAACCCCTGGGAGTTCGCCCGGCCGGAAGTGGTCTACGACGTCCACTTCGGCGGCTGGGTCGAGCAGATCAACCCGCCGCACGGGGAGCCGCGCTTCATCTGGCGTCCGGACGAAACGGTCGAAGCGGTGGCCTTCGACACGCCCATCGTCGGCTGGCGTGGCGCCTTCGTGAACCCGCTGCGGCTCTGGTCCGCCCGCGCGCCCGATCCGCTGCGGCTCGACACCTTCAACAAGGGCGATCATGTCGGCGCCCTCACGGAGCGGGCGCGGGCCGAGGTGATCTCCAAGATCCTCTATCCGAGCGACGAGACGCCGGAAGGGCGCGAACTGCGCCTGCGCCAGGAGTACTTCTTCGTGTCCGCCTCGCTGCAGGATCTCGTCAATCGCCACCTGCGTTTGGATGGCGATTTGCGCGCCCTGCCCGAGCGCGCGGCGATCCAGCTCAACGACACCCATCCCAGCATCGCCGTCCCCGAACTGATGCGGCTCCTCGTCGACGTCCATAATCTCCCGTGGGACGAGGCCTGGGACATCACGGTCCGCACCATCTCGTACACGAACCACACGCTCCTCCCCGAGGCGCTGGAGAGCTGGCCGGTTCCGCTGTTCGAACGCCTCCTGCCACGCCATTTGCAGATCATCTACCGCATCAACGCGCAGCACCTGGATACGGCCCGCGCCAAGCACGCTTTCGGCCCGGAGGCGATCGCCGCCATCTCGCTCATCGACGAGAACTACGGGCGGCGCGTGCGGATGGGTCATCTCGCCTTCATCGGCTCGCACCACGTGAACGGCGTGTCCGCGCTGCACACCGAGCTGATGCGCAAGACCGTGTTTCGCGAGCTCAACGCGCTGCATCCCGAGCGCATCGTCAACAAGACCAACGGCATCACCTTCCGCCGCTGGCTTTTCCAGGCCAATCCGCGGCTGACCGCCCTGTTGCGCTCGGCCTGCGGCGACGGCGTGTTCCAGGATCCCGAGCGCCTTACCGCGGTCGCCGCGCTTGCGAACGACAGCGCCTTCCAGGAGCAGCTCGGCGACATCAAGCGCGCCAACAAGATCGCGCTCGCCCGCGTGATCCGCGAAAGCGTCGGCGTGAGCGTCGACCCTGAGGCGCTGTTCGACGTGCAGATCAAGCGCATCCACGAATACAAGCGCCAACTTCTCAATCTGTTGGAGACCGTCGCGCTCTACCACGCCATGCGGGAGGAGCCTTCGCGCAACTGGGTGCCGCGGGTGAAGATCTTCGCCGGCAAGGCGGCCGCGAGCTATCACCGCGCAAAGCTGATCATCAAGCTCATCAACGACGTGGCGAAGGTGATCAACGAGGACCCGGCGGTGCAGGACCTGCTCAAGGTGGTCTTTTTGCCGAACTACAATGTCAGCCTCGCCGAGGCGATCGTGCCCGCCGCTGAACTCTCGGAGCAGATCTCGACCGCGGGCATGGAGGCCTCCGGCACCGGCAACATGAAGCTCGCGCTCAACGGCGCGCTGACGATCGGCACGCTCGATGGCGCCAACATCGAAATCCGCGACCACGTCGGCGCCGACAACATCTTCATCTTCGGCCTGCGCGCGCACGAGGTGGAGGAGCGCCGCCGCCGCGGGCTCGACGCCGGCGACATCATCGCCGCCTCCCCCCGCCTTCAGCAGGTCATCGACGCCATCGCGCGCGGCGCTTTCTCGCCCGACGAGCCCGAGCGCTTCGTGCCGGTGGCGCACGCGCTGCGCCACTCCGACTATTACATGATCTGCGCCGACTTCGAGTCCTACTTCGAAACCCAGCGGGCGGTGGACCAGCTCTGGCTCTCGGCGTCCGAGTGGAACCGCAAGAGCGCGCTCAACATCGCCAATATGGGCTGGTTCTCCTCCGACCGGACGATCCGCGAATATGCGGCCGAAATCTGGAACGTGCCGGTCGCGCCGGAGGAAGGCGCCCCCTGAGCCGCCGCCCGGCTCACGCGCGGCAGCGCAGCTCCTCGACCGCGGCCGGCAGCGCGTCGTAGTGGCTGATGACGCGGTCGGGGTTCAGCAGGGCGACCGGCGTCTCGGTGTAGCCGAAATCGACCGCGACCACCGGCACGCCGGCGGCGCGCGCGGTCTCGATGTCGGTCGCCGAATCCCCCACCATCAGCGCGTCGGCGGGGTCGCCGCCCGCCATGAGGACCGTGCGCCGCAGCATCTCGGGGTCGGGCTTGGGAATGCCGAAGGTGTCCTGCCCGCAGATCGCGGCGAAGCGCCGCGACAGGCCGATCGCGTCGAGCAACCGCACCGACAGCCGCTCGAGCTTGTTGGTGCACACCGCGAAGCGGAAGCCCTGCGCCTCCAGCCGGTCGAGGCTCGCAGTCAGGCCGTCGAACGGCCGGGAACGGTCCGCGATGTGGGCGGCGTAGCGATCGAGATAGTCGCGGTAGAGGTGGTCGAGCTCGGCCCGGCTCAAGACGAGCCCCTTGGAGGCGAGGCCGCGCTCCAGCAGCACCCTCACGCCGCCGCCGATCATCTTGCGCGCCTCCTCGTAGACGACCGGCGGAACGCCGTGGTCGGCCAGGACGGCATTGAGGGTGGCGATGAGATCGGGAGCGGTGTCGACCAGCGTCCCGTCGAGATCGAAGGCGATGACCGGCTGGCGCATTCAGCCCATGGCTAGCGTCCCGCGCGCCTTTCCACAAGAGCCGTTTGAACCGGATTGCGATCCGTGGTTGAAAGCGGCCGCGCCGGCCGGGCGGGGTCGCGCCGCGGCCTTGTTCGGGCTCCCGAGACGAGGCCGGCGGGCCTCCGCAGGCCCTGACAGCGGGTCGACGAGCTTCGTCCGATGGACATTGACGCACAGAAGCGCGCCGCCGCGGTTGCGGCGCTGGACTTCATCCGCCCGGGGATGCGGCTCGGGCTCGGCACGGGCTCGACGGCCGCGCATTTCATCGCCGCCTTGGGCGAGCGGGTCCGCGATGGGCTCAAGATCGTCGCCGTGCCGACATCGGAGGCGACGCGGGCGCAGGCCGAGCGGCTCGGGATCCCCCTCACCACCCTCGACGAGACGCCGGAGCTCGACCTCACGGTGGACGGGGCCGACGAAATCGCGCCCGACCTGTCGCTGATCAAGGGGGGCGGCGGCGCCCTGCTGCGCGAGAAGATCGTCGCCGCCGCCTCGGCCCGCATGATCGTGATCGCCGACGAATCGAAGTTCGTCCCGGTTCTGGGCCGGTTCCCGCTGCCCATCGAAGTGATCCCTTTCGGCCTTGCGGCCACACAGCGCGCCATCGAGGCCGCCGCGGGCGCGCCCGGCGCCTGCGTGCTGCGCCGGGGCCCGGACGGCCATCCTTTCGTCACGGATGGCGGCCACCTCATCCTCGATGCGCGTCTTGCGCGGATCGAGGACCCGGCCGCGCTCGCCAGCCGCCTTGCCGGAATCCCCGGCGTCGTCGAGCACGGGCTGTTTATCGGATTGGCCGACACGGCCATTGTCGCCGGGGCGCAAGGCGTGCGAAGGATCGAGCGCCGGTGACACGGCGCGCCCCTCAAAGGAGCATGTCGCACATGAAGCTCGACCCCTGCGCGATCAACGGCTCTCGCCGTCGCGCTTTCGTCCGACCGCCGGTCCTGCTGCTGGCGTCCGTTCTCCTGGCATGGAGCGGGGCGGCGTCCGCGCAGCAGCCCACGCCCGCCGCCCTCGCCGCCGCCAAGGAGCTGATCGAGCTCAAGGGCGCGGCGCACATGTTCGATCCGGTGGTGCCGGGCGTCATCGAGACGGCGAAGAATACGTTCCTGCGGACAAACCCCGATCTCGCCAAGGACCTCAACGAGGTGGCCGCCCAGCTCCGGCAGGAATACGCCAACAAGCGGGGGGAAATCTCCGACCTGATGGCGCAAACCTACGCCCAGCACTTCACCGAGGACGAGATCAAGCAGGCGCTCGCCTTCTACCGGACGCCGCTCGGCAAGAAGCTCATCCAGGAGGAGCCGCGTATCCTGGAGCAGAGCATGGCGCAGGTGCAGAACTGGGGCGATCAGTTCTCCGAGCACATCATCGGCCGCATTCGCGCCGAGATGCGCAAGAGAGGGCACAATCTGTAACGCCTCGCGGCTTGCGCGCACGGGCGCGAGCCGGCGGAGGCCCGAGGCGCGGGACGGCGCAGCATGAGCGATCGCGAGGTCGACCTTTTCGTCATCGGCGCCGGCTCGGGCGGCGTGCGCGCGGCGCGGATCGCGGCGGGCTACGGCGCGCGCGTGATGATCGCCGAGGAGTACCGGGTGGGCGGCACCTGCGTCATCCGCGGCTGCGTGCCCAAGAAGCTTTTGGCCTACGCCTCGCGCTTCTCCCAGGAGTTCGAGGACGCGCCCGGATACGGCTGGACCCTCGCCCCGCCGAAATTCGACTGGGCGACGCTAATCGCCAACAAGGATCGCGAAATCGCCCGGCTCGAGACCGTCTATACGGCCAATCTCGAGAACGCCAAGGTCACGCTCGTGAAGTCGCGCGCCGAACTCGAGGACGCGCATACGGTGCGCCTCGTCGCCACCGGCGAGCGGGTGCGCGCCCGCCACATCCTGATCGCGACCGGCGCCGCGCCCCACCCGGGCCCCGCCATCCCGGGCATCGAGCACGTCATTTCCTCGAACGAGGCGTTTCACCTGCCGAAACTGCCCCGGCGCGTGCTCATCCAGGGCGGCGGCTACATCGCCGTGGAATTCGCCTGCATCTTCGCCGGCCTTGGCTCCGAGGTGACGCTGATCTATCGCGGCGAGAACATTCTGCGCGGCTTCGACGACGAGGTGCGCACCCATGTCCGCGACGAGATGATCGCGCGCGGCATCGACATCCGGTGCGGGCAGACCGTCGCCCAAATCTCCAAGGACGGCGACGAATATGCGGTGACGCTGTCGCAGGGCGGCGTCGTGACCACGGACCTCGTGATGTTCGCGATCGGGCGCCGGCCCAACGTCGCCGGGCTGGGCCTCGAACGCGCCGGCGTGCGCCTTGCCGACAACGGCGGGATCGCGGTCGACGCCTTCTCGCAGACCTCGGTCCCCCACATCTATGCGGTCGGCGACGTCACCAACCGCGTCAATCTCACCCCGGTCGCGATCCGCGAAGGCCACGCCTTCGCCGACACCGTCTTCGGCGGCAGGCCGACCCGCGTGGACCACAGCCTGGTGCCGACCGCCGTCTTCTCCGACCCGGAGATCGGCGCCATAGGACTGACGGAGGCGCAGGCGCGCAAGCGGCTCGCGCGCGTGCGCATCTACCGCTCGGCCTTCCGTCCGATGAAGGTGACGCTCACGGGGCGCGCGACCCGCGCGCTGCTCAAGCTCGTCGTCGACGGCGACACCGACCGCGTGGTCGGCTGCCACATCGTCGGGCCGGACGCGAGCGAGATGATCCAGCTCGTCGCCATCGCCGTGCAGATGGGGGCGACGAAGGCGGACTTCGACGCCACGATCGCCGTGCATCCGACGGCGGCCGAGGAGCTCGTCACCATGCGGACGCCCACCGCCGTCTACGAGCGGGCGACGGCCGCCGAATGATCGCGCGGCCCGCCGTGGCCGGGCTCTCGCCCGCCGCCGGCGACGCTTCCCGAATCTCCACCGCACCCCGCCCGCGGCAGCCGCACGACGGTTCGCCAAACGAACCCTGTCCGTGTAAGCCCTGTCCGTGTATAAGCGTGGGGTCCGGGCGGAGGCCCGGAAGAGTGCCCGTTTGGAGGCCCGTTTGGAGGATTGTGTCATGCCGGAGCGTTGGACGCCGGACAGCTGGCGGAGCCGACCGATCGCGCAGGCGCCGGACTATCCCGACCGGGAGGCGCTGGCGGAGGTCGAAAAGCAGCTCAGCACATTTCCTCCCTTGGTGTTTGCGGGAGAGGCGCGCGCGCTGAAGCGGGCGCTTGCCCGCGTCGCGGCGGGCGAGGCTTTCCTGCTCCAGGGCGGCGACTGCGCCGAAAGCTTCGCCGAGCACCACCCCGACAACATCCGCGACTTCTTCCGCGTGCTGCTGCAGATGGCGGTGGTGCTCACCTATGCCGCCGCCTCGCCGGTGGTGAAGGTCGGCCGCATCGCCGGCCAGTTCGCCAAGCCGCGCTCCTCGCCGGTCGAGAAGCAGAACGGCGTCGAGCTGCCCAGCTACCGCGGCGACATCATCAACGACATCGCCTTCACGGCGGCCGCGCGCACGCCCGACCCGCGCCGGCAGATCGAGGCCTATCGGCAGTCGGCCGCGACGTTGAACCTGCTGCGCGCCTTCGCCCAGGGCGGTTATGCGAGCCTCGCCCGCGTGCACGAATGGATGCTCGGCTTCGTGAAGGATGCGCCGCGCTCGCACGACTATAAGGAGCTGGCCGACCGCATCTCCGAGTCGCTCAGCTTCATGCGCGCCTGCGGCCTCGATCCCGAAAACCATCCGGAGTTGCGGACCACCGAGTTCTACGTGAGCCACGAGGCGCTGCTGCTCGGCTACGAGCAGGCGATGACGCGCATCGATTCGACGTCGGGCGACTGGTACTGCACGTCCGGCCACATGCTCTGGATCGGCGACCGCACGCGCCAGCACGACCACGCTCATGTGGAGTTCTGCCGCGGCATCAAGAACCCGCTCGGCCTCAAATGCGGCCCGTCGCTGAAGCCGGATGACCTCCTGCGCCTGATCGACATCCTCAACCCGGACAACGAGCCGGGGCGGCTCACGCTCATCACCCGCTTCGGCGCCGACAAGGTGGCCGATCACCTCCCGGCGCTGATCCGCGCGGTGAAGCGCGAGGGGCGGATCGTCGTCTGGTCGTGCGATCCGATGCACGGCAATACGATCACCTCGTCGAACGGCTACAAGACCCGGCCCTTCGACCGCATCCTGCAGGAGGTGAAGGCCTTCTTCTCCATCCACGCGGCCGAGGGCACCTATGCGGGCGGCGTGCATCTCGAAATGACGGGCAAGAACGTCACCGAGTGCACGGGCGGCGCGCGCGCCATCACCGACGAGGACCTCAACGACCGCTACCACACGTTCTGCGATCCGCGGCTCAACGCCGAGCAGTCGATCGAGCTCGCCTTCCTGCTCGCCGATCTCCTGAAGGCCGAGCGCGCGGCGAAGTCGAAGCCGCTCGCGGCCGTCGCCGGCCTGTGAACCGCCTGCGCCGCGGCCGATGACAGGGTCGCGCCCCCCCCCCCCCCCCGGGGGCGGGGGCCCCCCCCCCCCCCCCCGCCCCCCCGCGCCCCCGCCCCC
>JADGHE010000039.1 GCA_019689555.1 Variibacter sp.
GGGCGGTCGTGGTGTGAGCGGAGGGGGGCGTGCCGCTCGATCGTGTGGGCCTGGGGCTTGGCCTTGTCGTGGCGTTGACGGCGACCACGGATGCGTTCGGGGGCGCGTGGACGGCGCCCGCCGGCACCGGACAGATCATCGTGACATCGACGACGAGCGTCGCGGACCGCGTCTTCAGTGACTCGGCCACGGCGCAGCCGGGCCCGCGCTTCCGCAAGCACGAGCTGCAGGCGCTGTTCGAATGGGGACTTTCCGACTGGTTCACCGCAGTCGCGACGCCGAGCCTGCAGACTGTCGAAATCGGCGCGCCCGCAGACGTGCGGGGAAGCGGGATCGGCTCCTCCGATCTCGGCGGGCGCTTCCGCGTCTGGCACGGCGAGAACTGGGTGCTGTCGGGGCAGGCGATTGTCCGCCTTCCTGGAACAAGCGATACGGCCGACCCGGCCGCCTTGGGTCGGACCGGGGTCGAGGTCGATCTGCGCAGTCTTTTCGGTGCGAACTTCGCCCTCTTCAATGTGCCGGCCTTTTTCGACGTGCAGGCCGCCCATCGCTTCCGGACCGGCGGACCGCCCAACGAGTTCCGCGCGGATGCGACGATCGGCTTGCGCCCCTTTTCCCGCTGGCTGTTCCTCGCACAGTCCTTCAACGTGGTTTCGGAAGGCGTCGGCGCCCCGGGGTTTGCAGGCTATGCCTACCACAGGTTGCAGCTCGGCGCCGTCTACGCCCTTACGCCGACCCTGTCGCTCCAACTCGGGGGCTTCGTGACCTATGCGGGCCGCAATGCCCCGCAGGAGAACGCGCTCATCCTCGGCGCCTGGTACAAATTCTGACGCCGAGCGGGCTGCGCCCGTCAGCGCACGGCGCCGCTCACGAGCCGCTGGTCCTCCGGTTCGGCGGCGGCCGGGCTTCCCGCCCTGAGGGGGCTTGCCTCGCGGGCTGCGTGCAGCGCACCGGCCAGCGCGCCGACGCCGAAGACATAGAGCCAGCCTGCCGTGAAGTCGGACAGATGCGAGTTGAACAGGGAATTCACGATGTTCTGGAGAACGATGAGCAGTCCGAACCGCGCCGGCCACGACTGGCCGACAAACAAAACCAGATGCGCGGCCCACATCAGGTACAATAACGCGACTCCGACAAGGCCGACCTGAATGCCGACCGCAAAGGTCTGGTTGTGCGGATTGTTCGGCCCCACGAAGGGGTCGAGCTTTTCGCCCGGCTTGTCGGGAACGAACAGGTCCGTCAGGGCTCCGGTTCCGTAGCCGAACAGGGGTCTGTGCTGGATCACCTCCAGCGACTTTCGCCAGAACATCAGCCTTTGGCCGGTCGAGGTCGGGGCTTCCGCCTCTTCGACGAACGCCTGGCTAACCTCCATGACGCGGGTGCGGAAGTCGGACGACGTCGTCCAGCCCACGGCGCAGACGATGATGAAAATGGCCGTGAGAGCGAGCGCCCCCTTCTTGCCGAAATGCTGGTAGCCGACAACGAGAAGTAGAACGAGGAAGGAAATAAGCGCTGTTCGCGAGATCGACACGAAAACGACATTGGCCGCGAAGAGAGCGACAAGGGCGGCGCACAGCCCCGCGTAAAGGTGTTTGCCGTCGCGGAGATAGACGAGCGCCACGTGGCACAGCACACACGCGGAGAGAACGAAGTTCGTGCCCTGGAAGATATAATCCTTCACGGGCACGCCGGGCGCTCGATTCCCGTAGACGAGGCTCGGCCACCACCACGACGCCCAGGAATACAGAAGGAGAACGATCGAAGAAACGACAAACACGCCGAACGCCCGCAGTCCGCGTTCCGATCGGCTGAAGTGAATGATCAGCAGCGGCAGGACGAGCAGCTTGTGAAAGTGCTTCAGGCCGTCGAGACTTTCGCTCCAAGATTTGTCCGACCACAGCATTCCAAGGCACAGCAGCGCCCACAGGGCGAGCGGCAGAAAGACCGCCGGGCGCCGGAGGTGCTCGAGGAGCAGGGACCGACTGAGCGTCGGAAGGACCGCAACGATCCAGCAGAAAATGAGAATGCCGGTGGCGGAGGTCGACCACGGCAAGGAGGCGAATACGGCGGCGGCGAGCCAGTCCGCCGCCTCGGCCGCCTTTGCCTGCCCTCGATGCGAAAGCGGGTTCACGAACAGCTTCCGCCAGCTGTTGTCATGAAGATCTCGGGCAGTACATGGCGCATGGAACGGCAGCGGTGACCAACCCCGGAATTTCGGCCGCTGGGATCGAGAGCAGCCGACAAGTTCGCACTCATGCAACTGAACGGGAATTGTGCAAATGATGGGGCAGACATCCCCTCCGCCGGCGCCGCCCTCCCGGCGCGCCAAGAACGGACAAACGTCCCACGCATTGCATTGGGTCCTACCGGTTTCGCACCGGGAAGACCTGCTCACGGCGCGCGTCGCCTCGCCGGACGACGGCGACAACTGCAACGCGCGCAGCCGGGGCTCTCCAGGCGCGGTCGAGAGGCTGTTTTCTAACGGCCGGCCGCTGGCGGATGCAACGCTTCCCTCATTGAATTCACAAGCGGAATCCGAAGGGATTTAACGCCGACGCGAAGGGATTTAACGCCGACGCAAGGCTCGCGCGCGAGCGAGGCAGCGCGACAACCGCGCGAGCTATCGCAAGACAATGATCGAAAGACGGGCTCTGCATCGCTGGAAACGGCGACAGGACGGATTGATCCGGCGGGCGGTCCGGCCGGGAAGTGCCGGCGCCTTCAGCCGTGCGACGAGAGGTCCCGAATGGAAGGATTTCGGCCGGTCAGCGGATTTTCCGGATCCCAGGCATAGTCGAGCGTCGCAAAGCGCATGGCGCGCGCGTCGATCATCAGCACGCGGCCGACAAGGCCCTCGCCGAAGCCGACGATCTCGCGAACGACCTCGAGCGCCATCAGCGAGCCGACGACGCCGGCCAGCGCGCCGAGAACGCCCGCCTCGGCGCAGGTCGGCACCGTGCCGGGCGGGGGCGGCTCGGGAAAAAGACAACGATAGGTCGGGTTGGGGGTGCCGTCCGGCTTCGTCTCGTGGGCGCGGATCGTCGTCAGCGTCCCGTCGAAGGTTCCCAAGGCGGCCGTGACCAGCGGCTTGCGCGCAAAGTAGCAGGCGTCCGACACCAAATAGCGGGTCGAAAAGTTGTCGGAGCCGTCGGCGATCACGTCATATTCGGCCAAGATATCCAGCGCGTTGGCGGCCGTAAGACGGACGGGGTGCGTCTGCATCTTCACGTGCGGATTGAGCCGGCGCACCGCCTCGGCCGCGCTCTCCACTTTCGGCCGGCCGACGTCCGGGGTTCCGTGAATGACCTGCCGCTGCAGGTTCGAGAGCGAGACCGTATCGTCGTCGATCACGCCGAGCGTGCCGACGCCGGCGGCGGCAAGATACATCAGCAGCGGCGCGCCGAGACCGCCGGCGCCGACCACCAGCACCCGGGCGCGCTTGAGCGCGGCCTGGCCCGGTCCGCCCACCTCGTGGAGAACGATGTGGCGCGCGTAACGCTCGATTTCCTCGGGGCTCAACATGGTTCCCGGTCGCCTGCCCTTTCGCGCCGGCGCATCACGCCCTTCCTGCTCGGCTTCGTCAAGGCGCACCGGCGTGGTTTTCGCGTGAGGGACGTTGCGCTAGGCTGCGCGAAGGCCGCCGGGGAGACTGGCCGCAGGAAGCGTTGTCCGGGGCGCGGAGACGAAGCGGTAAGCCGCCGCCGAGCCGCGACCCGCGGGGGCCGCGCCGCGGCCGGCGAGGCCGACGCCGGCGCTGGCCGGACGGCAACCCGCCGCAGGCGAGCCTGAGCCCCGCCCGGGGCGGGTGGCGCAGCCGCGGTCAGGGTGATAATCCCGCACACGGAAAAGCGATCTTCGCCGATGCTCGAAGCCTCCCACGCCGCCGCCCAATCGCCCCCCGTACAGAAGGGGGACCGCGTGATCCTGGTCGACGGCTCGTCCTTCGTCTTCCGCGCCTACTTCCAGTCCATGAACCAGGACCGGAAGTACAACATGCGCTCCGACGGGCTGCCGACCGGGGCGGTGCGCCTTTTCTGCACCAAGCTCTTCCAGTTCATTCGCGAGGGCGCGGTCGGGATCAAGCCGACCCATCTCGTCATCGTCTTCGACAAGTCGGAGCAGTCGTTCCGCCAGGACATCTACGCGGACTACAAGGCCCATCGTCCGGCGCCGCCCGAGGAACTGATCCCTCAGTTTCCCCTCATGCGCGCGGCGGTGCGGGCCTTCGGCCTCACGCCGGTCGAGCAGGAGGGGTACGAGGCCGACGACATCATCGCGACATATGCGTGCGAGGCCGCCAAGGCCGGCGCGGAGGTGCTCATCGTCTCCGCCGACAAGGACTTGATGCAGCTCGTCGGGTCGGGGATAACGTTCTACGACTTCGAGTCCGGCACCAGAGGCAAGCCCGGCTATCGCCCCGAACGCCGGCTCGACCGCGAAGGCGTGATCGAAAAGTTCGGCGTGCCGCCCGAGAAGGTGCCGGACGTGCAGGCGCTCGTCGGCGATCCCACGGACAATGTCCCGGGCGTGCCGGGCATCGGAATCAAGACGGCCGCGCAGCTCATCAACGAATACGGCGATCTCGAGACGCTGCTCGCCCGCGCGAGCGAGATCAAGCAGCCGAAGCGGCGCGAGGCGCTGATCGAGCATGCCGAGCGTGCCCGCATCTCGAAGCGGCTCGTGACGCTCGACTGCAACGCCCCGGTCCCGGTGCCGCTTGCCGATCTGCGTCTCGCCGAGGTCGACGCCAAGCGCCTCATCGCCTTTCTCAAGGCGCTCGAACTCAACACGCTGACCAAGCGCGTCGCCGAAACCTATGGCATCGACGCGGCCGAGATCGAGCCGGACCCGCAACTTGCCGCCCGCCGGGGCGAAGCGGCGGACTCCGAGCCAGCCGTTGAAGCGGTGCCTGCCGGCCCGGTCGAAAAAGTGTCCGGCGAGGCGAACGGGGCGGCCAAGGTGCGGCCGGGCGCCGGCGGGGAGCCGACGATGCTCACGCCGCAGGCGCTCGCGAGCGCCCGCGCCGCCGATGCGGCTTCGCAGGCGGTCGACCGCGCCCGCTACGTCACGATCAGCGATCCCGCCACACTCGATTCCTGGCTCGCCAGGGCGACGGATCGAGGCCTCCTGGCCATCGATCTGCTTACGACCGCGCCCGATCCGATGCAGGCCGAGCTTGTCGGCATCGCGCTCGCGCTGGCGCCCAACGAGGCCGCCTATGTGCCGCTCGGTCACCGGGCGTCGAACGACCTTTTGGCCGGCGGCGGGCTCGTGCCGGGGCAGATTCCGGCGCGCGAGGCGCTGCTCCGTCTCAAGCCCGTGCTCGAAGCGCGGAGCGTGCTCAAGGTCGGCCACGACCTGAAATCGGATCTCCTGGTGCTCGCCCGACACGGCATCACGCTCGCGCCGTTCGACGACGTGCTCCTCATGTCCTATGTGCTGGATGCGGGCCGCGGGGCGCATGGGCTCGAGGAGCTGGCCCGCCAGCATCTCGGTCATGGCGCGCTCGCGCTCGCGGATGTCGTCGGAAAGGGGCGGGACCGCGTGGCGCTCGAGACGGTCGAGATTGCGCGCGCCTGCCCCTATTGCGCCGAATCCGCCGATCTTGCGCTGCGCCTGTGGCGGCTGTTCAAGGCCCGGCTCGTCGCCGAGGGCATGACGACGGTCTACGAGACGCTCGAGCGGCCGCTGCCGCCGGTTCTCGCACGCATGGAGCGCGCCGGCGTCACCATCGACCGGCAGATGCTCGCACGCCTCTCCAGCGAATTCGCGCAGACGATGGCGCGCCTCGAAGACGAGATCGCCGCGCTTGCCGGCGAGCGGTTCAACCTCGGCAGCCCGAAGCAGCTCGGCGACATTCTGTTCGGAAAGATGGGGCTGCCCGGCGCGACCCGAACGCCGACGGGCGCCTGGTCGACGCGGGCGAACGTGCTCGAAGACCTCGCCGAGCAGGGCTACGAGCTGCCGCAGAAGATCCTCGAGTGGCGGCAGGTGTCCAAGCTCAAGTCGACCTACACCGACGCGCTGCCCTCCTACGTGAACCCGGAGACCGGCCGCGTCCACACGAACTATGCCCTCGCCGCCACCACGACGGGGCGGCTCTCGTCCTCCGAGCCCAACCTGCAGAACATCCCCATCCGCAGCGAGGACGGTCGGAAGATCCGCAAGGCCTTCGTCGCGTCGCCGGGCCACAAGCTCGCCTCGGCCGACTATTCGCAGATCGAGCTGCGCCTGCTCGCCGAGATCGCGGATGTTCCGGCCCTGCGCCAGGCGTTCCGCGACGGCATCGACATCCATGCGCTCACGGCGTCGGAGATGTTCGGCGTGCCGGTGCGCGACATGCCGGCGGAGGTGCGCCGGCGCGCCAAGGCGATCAACTTCGGCATCATCTACGGCATCTCCGCCTTCGGCCTCGCCAACCAGCTCGGCATCGGCCGCGAGGAGGCGGGCGCCTATATCAAGAAGTATTTCGAGCGCTTCCCCGGCATCCGCGATTACATGGAGGAGACCAAGGCGTTCTGCCGCCAACACGGCTACGTGACCACGCTGTTCGGCCGCAAGATGCACTACCCGGAGATCGCCGCGAAAAATCCGTCCGTGCGGGCCTTCAATGAACGCGCCGCCATCAACGCGCGCTTGCAGGGTACGGCGGCCGACATCATCCGCCGCGCCATGGTGCGCATCGATCCTGCGCTCGCCGAGGCCGGGCTTTCGGCGCGCATGCTGCTGCAGGTGCACGACGAGCTGGTGTTCGAAGTGCCGGAGGCGGAAGTCGAGGCCACCCTGCCGGTGATCAAACGGGTGATGGAAAACGCGCCGATGCCGGCTTTGAGCCTGCACGTGCCGCTGCAGGTCGAAGCGCGCGCGGCCGACAACTGGGACGAGGCGCATTGAGGCGGGCCGGCCGAAACGGCTGCGCGCAAAGTTCGTACGCCGCGCGCCGCGGTTGGTGCTTCAAAGGCTTCGCACGGCGGCGCGACAAAGCCTGCGCGGACGCAGCCATCGTAAAGGCTTCGTCAACGGTTCGCGTTTCATATTTAGGCCCAAATGCGATCGCCTAGTATGGTCACCGACATTTGAACGTGCCACGGACCTGCTTCGCGCCCGGCCGGGCGCACTGTCACGGAGGTTTGCAAATGACGAGGACCCTCACGGCGCTCGCCGCGGCCACAACTTTCGCCATCGTAGCCGTGGCTGCACCGACGGATGCTAACGCCCACTGGCGTCGCGGCGGCGGCGCGGTGGCCGCCGGCATCATCGGTGGGTTGGCGGCCGGTGCCATCATCGGCTCCGCCATGGCGCCGCGATATTACTACGAGCCGGCGCCGGTCTATGTCGCGCCGCCGCCGCCCGGCGTGTGCTACGAGCAGGAATGGGTCTGGTCGCCGCGCCGCGGCGAATATGTGCTGCGCAACGTGCGCGTGCCCTGCTGAGACCGCCTTCCCTTTCGAGAGTTCAAGGGCCGGGCCGCTGGGTCTGGCCCTTTTTCGTTGCGCCGGCCTCGCCCGCGCCGAGGCCGCGCAGATGCGCGAGCGCGGCCGCCGTCGGCCAGCAATCGACCTTCAGCCCGTTCGCCTTCTGGTAAAGGCCGAGCGCCAGACGAGTCTTCATTCCGGCCTTTCCGTCGATCTTGTCGGAGTAGTAGCCGCGGGCGGAGAGGGCCTGCTGCAACTCCTCGATCTCGCGTGTCCGCAGCAGCGGCGCCTTGCCCCACCGGGTCGCGGGCGTCTGCGGGTCGGCGATGTGGTCGCTCAGCTGCCCGACGAACAGCACGTAGAGGTCGGCGTAGTTGTACGCCTTGAGCACGAAATAATTCGCCGGGGCGAGAAACGCCGGACCGTAGGTCCCCTCCGGGAGCAGCAAGGACGCCGGCTCGCGGCGCTCCGCGGGGCCGATGCTGCGCCCGTGCATGAGCGAGAAGCCGCGCGCGAGCCACGCCGCGATGGGCATGGGCCGGTCCGGGTCCGCGAGCGTGCAGTCGAGGTCCGCGGGCGCGCGCACCTCGTATCCCCACCGCCGTCCCGGCTGCCAGCCCTTGTCGATGAGCTGCCGGGCCGCCGAGGCGAGCGCGTCCGGCACCGAGCGCCAGATGTCGACGTGCCCGTCGCCGTCGAAGTCGACGCCATGCCGGTAGAAATCGGAGGGCAGGAACTGCGTGAGGCCCATGGCCCCCGCCCATGAGCTACGCATCTCGGAGCGGGCGACGACGCCGTCCTCGATCATCTTCAGGGCAAGCACGAACTCCGGAAGGAAATGCTCCTTGCGCCGCCCGACATAGGCCTGCGTCGCCAGCACCCGGAGCGCGTCGTGTTGCAGACGATGCTCCCCGAAGGCGGTCTCGCGCCCCCAGATCGCGAGCAGGATCGCGGGCGCGACGCCGAATCGCCGTTCGATCGCGTCGAGCGTCTGCCGATGCTGCGCAAGCAGCTTGCGCCCTTGCGCTGCGAGCCGGGCGAGGGTCGATTCGCGCATATAGTCCGCGGGCGACTGCACGAACTCGGGCTGCCCCTCGGCGGCGGGCGGTCGCCCCGGCACGTCGAGGTCCGGCAGCGCATAATCGGGCTCGAGCCCGCGCAGCGCGCGGTCAAACGTCGCACGGGTGACGCCGGCTGCCTGCGCCTGCGGCCAGACGGTCTCCAGCCACGCGCGAAAATCGGCATCGTCCGCCCGGACCGGCGAGCCGGTCCCGAAAACGAGGGCGGCAAGGCACAGAAGAATGGTGGCGAAGCGCATGACGGGAGGACCGGTGACAAAGGGCATGAGCGGATCGCTTCCCTGCACGGAGGCGCCGTCGGCATCCCGGCGGCGTCGCATCAAGGAATTGTTAAATATTCAGGTTTGCCCGTTGCGGGCGATCTTCAAGCGGTTCACATAAGCGCGGTGCAGTTGGGCGTTTTGAAGGGAGCGTGGATGAATAGCGCGCGGGCATCTTCTTCCAAGCGGACCTTCGGCAAGAACGACGATCTCCATAGCCTTGCCCGTCAGTTATCGCTCGCCGTCGTCAAAGGCGAACAGGCGGAGTCCGCCGAGCCGGACGATGTCGCGCGGCAGGCGGCGCGCGCGACGCTTCAAACCGTCGAGCAGGCCGCGGAGACGTTCCGCGCCAACGAGGCGCAGATGCGCGCCATCGCGCAGCGGGCGATCAACGAGCTCGCGGCCGCGCAGGATCGCATCCGTGCGCTGGAGGCACGCGTGCTGAAGGCGGAAACGCGCGCCCGCGAGGCCGAGAAATGGCTGCTGCGCCTGCACGAATCGATTCGCGAAACGCTCGCCGAATGGCGCGTGGACGATGGCGCCGGAGGATCCTTGAGCTCCGCGGCGTGACCAGGGCGCTCGGCCCTCGCGCCGCGAGCCGCCGGCGCGGACCGCGGCGCAACAGCGCGAAAGCAAAATCAAATTCCTGTCGTACGGGCCCGGAGGCGGCGCCGCACGCGGTGCAGCGACGCGGCGCGCCGCCGATCCACGGCCCTGGTTGCCTCAGCGCCGTCTGATTCGAACCCCCGAAGTCGGCGCGGCTCTTAAATCGCGAACCGATCGCTGAAGTACGGGGTGGGGCGCCGCATGTGGGCCCCCCCCCCCCCCCCGGCGTTTCGTGGGGGCTGCGCCCGGGGGCCGCCCCCGACCCCCCCCTGCGGCCGGCCGCCCTAAAACCCCCCCCCCCGGGGCGCCGCGGGGGGGGGCCCCCCCCCGGGCCCCCCCCGCCCGAGACCTCGGCCATTGCGCGGCATTTGCACCGGGGTCCCGCCTCCGCAACCACCGCCGCGCGCCGTGCTGCGCTGCGCGCGAGACACGTCGTCTTCACTCAGGTCGACGCCGGCGCAACCGCACGGTCGGAATGCGTCGCTTCGACTGAAACCGAATCCGGCTAACGGCTGAACTTCTTGTACTGGATCCGCTTCGGGATGGTCGAATCGATCCCGAGCCGCCGCTTCTTGTCTTCCTCATAGTCCTGGAAGTTGCCCTCGAACCATTCGACATGGCTGTCGCCTTCGAAGGCGAGGATGTGCGTCGCAATGCGGTCGAGGAACCAGCGGTCGTGCGAGATGATGACCGCGCAGCCGGCAAACTCCTCCAGCGCCTGTTCGAGGGCGCGCAGCGTATCGACGTCGAGATCGTTCGTCGGCTCGTCGAGCAGCAGCACGTTGGCGCCGGACTTGAGCATCTTGGCGAGGTGCACGCGGTTGCGCTCGCCGCCCGAGAGGTTGCCCACCTTCTTCTGCTGGTCGGCGCCCTTGAAGTTGAAGGCCGCGCAATAGGCGCGCGAGTTCACCTCGCGCTTGCCGAGCATGATCACATCGTTGCCGCCGGAGATTTCCTCCCACACGGTCTTGTTGGCATCGAGCGAGTCCCGCGACTGGTCGACATAGCCGAGCCGCACCGACTCGCCGATGCGGATTGTGCCGGCGTCCGGCTGCTCCTGGCCGGTGATCATGCGGAACAGCGTGGTCTTGCCCGCGCCGTTCGGCCCGATCACGCCGACGATGCCGCCGGGCGGCAGCTTCAGGCTGAGATCGTCGATCAGCAGGCGATCGCCGTAGCCCTTGCGCAGATGCTCGATCTCGATGACGGTCTGCCCCAGTCGCTCGGCGACGGGAATGACGATTTGCGCCGTCTGCGGCGCCTTCTCGTTCGCCTTCTGCAGCAGCTCTTCGTAGCGCTGGTAGCGCGCCTTGGACTTGGCCTGCCGGGCGCGCGGCGAGGCGGCGATCCACTCCCGCTCGGCCGCGAGCGTGCGCCGGCGCGCCTCCTCCTCCCGGCCTTCCTGCTCGAGCCGCTTCTGCTTCTGCTCGAGCCAGGAGGAATAGTTGCCCTGGTAGGGAATGCCGCGGCCGCGGTCGAGCTCGAGGATCCAGCCGGTGACGTTGTCGAGGAAGTAGCGATCGTGAGTGACGATCAGGATCGCGCCGGGATAATTGCGCAGATGGCCCTCGAGCCATGCGACCGTTTCGGCGTCCAGGTGGTTGGTCGGCTCGTCGAGCAGCAGCAGGTCGGGCGCCTCGAGCAGCAGCCGGCAGAGCGCGACGCGGCGGCGCTCGCCGCCCGAAAGCGTGCTCACGTCGGCATCGTCGGGCGGACAGCGCAGCGCATCCATCGCCTGGTCGACCTGGGCGTCGAGGTCCCACAGGTTCTGGCTGTCGATCTTGTCCTGCAGCTCGGCCATCTCGTCGGCGGTTTCGTCCGAGTAGTTGGCGGCGAGCTCGTTGTAGCGGTCGAGCAAAGCGCGCTTGGCGGCGACCCCCAACATCACGTTCTCGCGCACGGTCTTGGTGGGGTCGAGCTGCGGCTCCTGCGGCAGATAGCCGACGCGCGCGCCCTCGGCGGCCCAGGCCTCGCCGGTGAACTCGGTGTCGAGGCCCGCCATGATGCGCAGCAGCGTCGACTTGCCGGCGCCGTTCGGTCCCAGAACGCCGATCTTGGCGTCGGGGTAGAAGGAAAGATTGATGTTATCGAGCACCTTGCGGTTGCCCGGATAGGTCTTCGAGAGACCTTGCATGTGATAGATGAACTGGCGGGCCATCGGCGACGCGAGCCTCTCATTTGCGCCGCGCAAGGACCGCGGTTGGCGCGAGCCCCGGCATTACCGGCGTCAATTCTGATGGGAAGTTACGGTTGATGTAGCGGGCTGCGCCGCCGAGAGCAAGCACCGTTCGGCGCGGGCGCCGATGCGGGCGGGCCGCCATCTTGTGTCCGCCGCCGTCAGCGGCCGTCGCCTTCGTCGATGAAGCACTGGAACGGCTCGTCGTTGCGCCGGGGGGGCGGCGACCTCCGCACGCGGGGGCGCCCGGCGCGGCCGCACGTACACCTCCACGGGTTGCTGGCGGGCGACAGGCCGGCGGCGCTGGGCCGGCTCCTCGTCGTAGCGGGCGCGCTCGCGCTGGATCGGCCGCACCAGTTCGTCCGCCGCCGTCTCCGCCGGACCGGGAGAGGCCTCGGCCGGCGGTTCACGCACCGCGCGCCGGAAGCTCGGCCGCCCTGCGCCGGACGTCCACGTTTCGATCATGAACGTCTCAAATGTCGGCATTACCGATGCGCTACGGCCACGCCACGCAGCGCCGCGCACCGCCGCTTAACGATCCGCGTCGCTTTGCGGGCAGAGCAACGGAATCTTTACGCGAATGCGCCTCAATTGAAGCTGAACCGGGCCTTTACGTCCCGCGACCAAGGCGCACGGCGGGCACAAGAACGCACCCGGATGTGTGGGAAACGCGTCATGGTTACCACCCTTGCCTCGGCGATACGGACCGCTTTTCCGCCCCAACGTCTCGTCCGCTTCCTCAGCGGCTTGTGGCAAAGCCTCCAGAAGCGTCTCGTCAGTCCTTATCATCCCGAGCGCCACTACATGCGCGGGCCCGGGCCGAAGTGGCATGCGAAACATGCCTGCCCGGCGAGCGAGCGCCCGCCCGTCTGATCCGCCGAGCGCGCGGACACCCTCCGAGGCAACGGCTTCGCTCCTGCGGGTCGCAATCCGCATGACCTGACCCGGCCGCTCGGGTTAGAATGGGGCATGCAGAAAGCGTGGAGCCCGATGGGAGACCGTTACCTCATCCGCCCCGATCCGACCGACCCGCGTCTGACGCAGCGGGTGTCCGGCGTCGATCACACCGGCGCCCGCATTGCGACGAGCGTCACGGTCGAGCGGCCGCTGACGATCTTCCTCAACAGCCAGGAGATCGTCACCGCCATGACGATCGGCGACTATCCGGAGTATCTGGCGATCGGCTATCTCCTCAACCAGAACATGCTGCGTGCCGACGATGTCGTCACCGGCATCGACTACGACGAGGAGCTTTCCGTCGTCGTGGTGCGGACCGCGCGCGCGACGAATTACGAGGAGAAGCTGAAGAAGAAGGTGCAGACCTCCGGCTGCGCCCAGGGCACCGTCTTCGGCGACCTCATGGATTTCATCGAGACGGCCGCGCTGCCGCCCGCCACGCTGAGGACATCGTGGCTCTACAGGCTGATCCACGAGATCAACATCACGCCCTCGCTCTATCTCGAGGCGGGCGCGATCCACGGCTGCGTTCTCGCGCAGGAAGACCGGCCGCTGGTCTACATGGAGGACGTCGGCCGCCACAACGCGGTCGACAAGATCGCCGGCTGGATGTTCCAGCACAAGGTCCCGGCGCACGACAAAATCTTCTACACGACCGGGCGCCTCACCTCGGAGATGGTCATCAAGACCGTGCGCATGGGCATTCCCATCCTGGTCTCGCGCTCGGGATTCACCGCCTGGGGCGTGGAGCTTGCCCGCAAGGCGGGGCTGACGCTGATCGGCCGCGCGCGCGGCAAGCGCTTCGTCGCCCTTTCGGGGGAAGACCGCATCGTCTTCGACCAGGACCTCGCCTATGTCGAGGAGGAGAGCGCGAAGCAGCGGCGCAAGGCGGCCGTTCATGACGACTGATCGCCGCGCGGGCATTGCCCAAGCCTGCGGGCCGGCCATTCGGCGCCCTCGTGAGAGGGGTGGGTTCTGATGCCGCCCACGCTCGGCCTCGTCCTGGCCGGCGGCCGCGCCCGCCGGATGGGCGGCGGCGACAAGGCGCTTCTGCGCGTCGGCGACTCCACGATCCTCGATCGCGTCCTGGCGCGCCTCGGCCCCCAGTGCGAACGGCTCCTCATCAACGCCAATGGCGATCCGGGCCGCTTCGCGGCGACGCGTCTCCCCGTGGTCGCGGACGACGTCGGCGGCTTCGCCGGCCCGCTCGCCGGCATCCTCGCGGGGCTCGACTGGGCGGCGCGCAACGAACCGGGAATCAGGTGGGTCGTGAGCGTTCCGGGCGATTGCCCGTTTCTGCCGCGCGATCTCGTCGCCCGGCTGCACGCCGCGCGCGCCGCCCAATCGGTGCCGCTCGCCTGCGCCCGCTCCGGCGCGTGGAGCCATCCCGTCGTCGCCCTGTGGAGCGTGGACCTGCGCGAGGATCTGCGGCGGGCGCTCGTCGAAGAGGACCTGCGCAAGATCGACCTGTGGACCGCGCGCCACGGCATCGCGGTCAGCGACTGGCCGGACGAGCCGCTCGATCCCTTCTTCAACGTCAATACGCCGGAGGACCTCGAGGTGGCGAACCGCCTCGCCCGCCTCCATCCGGACTGAGCGTCCGCAGCGCCGACCGGCCGCGGCGCCCGCCGCCAGGGGAGGCATCCGGCGGGCGTTCAGCCCGTGAGCGCCGAATAGGGGATGAACCCGATCGGCATGCCCGGCTCGATCCGCGTGACATCCTCGGCGAGCTCGGCGAGGCCGTCGGTCTCCGTCAGCGAGGTGATGACGCCGGCCCCCTCGCGCGGATGTTTGAACGCCTCCAGCGCGCCGTCGGCCGCGCGCTTGAGCGAGACGCGCACATATTCGCGCCGGCCGAGCCGCTTCTTGTAGGGGAAGGCCGATCGCACCGGATAGGCGGTGAGCGGCTCCGGCATCGCCCCGGAAAGCCGCAACACCAGCGGCCGCAAGACACGCGCGAAGGCGACGAACACCGCGACGGGATTGCCGGGCAGGCCGACGAAGGCGGCGCTTTCCCCGCCGCCCGCGGGAAGGACCCCCATCGCGACCGGCCGGCCCGGCTTGATGGCGACGCGCCAGAAGACGAGCCGGCCCACCGCTTCCACCGCGGCGCGCACATGATCGGCCTCTCCGGTCGAAACGCCGCCCGACGTGACGACGAGATCGTGCCCGGCGGCGGCGTCCGCCAGCGCCTGCGCAAGCCGCGCCGGATCGTCCGGCAGAATGCCGAGATCGGTGACGGCGGCCCCCGAGGCCTGCAGCAGCATCGCGATCAGCACGCGATTGGAATCGTAGATGCGCGCCGGTGCGAGGCGCTCGCCCGGCTCCGCCACCTCGTCGCCGGTCGAGAACAGGGCGGCGCGCACGATCCGCCGCACGGGCAGGCGGGTGATCCCCAGGGCGGCGGCCAGCGCGATGTCCGCCGGCCTGAGCCGCCGGCCGGCGGGCAGCGCCGTGCCGCCGGCCGCCACGTCCTCGCCGGCGAGTCGGCGGTTCGCGCCCAAGGCGAGCCCCGGCGGCACGATCACGTGGTCCGCCTCCAGCCGGCAATCCTCCTGCATGAACACGGTGTCCGCGCCTTCGGGCATCGGCGCGCCGGTGAAAATGCGGATCGCCTCGCCGGCCCCGATGGGGCGCCTTGCGGCCTGTCCGGCCGCCACGCGATCGCTGACGCGCAGCCGCGTCTCGCCCCCATGCGCGAGGTCGCTGTGGCGCACCGCGTAGCCGTCGACGGCGGAGTTGTCGAACGGCGGCAGGCTCGCCGGGGCAACGACATCGCGCGCAAGCACGCGCCCGCGGGCGGTGCCGAGCGGAACCTCTTCGACGCCCTCGACGGGAGCCACGCGCGAGGCGATGACGCGCTCGATCTCCTCGATCGGCATCAACGGACCGGAGAACGCGAAGCAGTCGTCGGTAAGCTGGACCACGGCAACCCTCTTCAACCGTGGATCAGACTGTCGGCCGGCGCCGCATAGCGCAGCAGCGCGTCGCAGATGCCCTCGTCATCGTCGAGCGCGAGGACCGGCACGCGCGCCTGCGGCAGCGCCGTGTCGGTTGCGATCGCCACGATGTGCGGGTCGTCGGGATGCAGCAGCGGCTTGCCCACGCTTGCGCGATAGACTTCGAGCTTGGGGTGCGGCCCATGCTTGAACCCCTCGACCAGGACCAGGTCGACCGGCGCGAGCTTCGCGAGCAGCGCCCCCAGCCGGGGCTCGTCCGCTCCCCGCAATTCATGCACCAGCGCCCAGCGTCTCGCGGAGGATACCAGCACCTCGGTTGCGCCGGCGAGGCGGTGAGTATGGGAGTCCTTGCCCGGCTGGTCCACGTCGAAGCCGTGGTGCGCGTGCTTCACGGTGGAGACCGTCAGGCCACGCCCGACCAATCGCGGCAGGAGCCGCGCCAGAAGCGTGGTCTTGCCCGCGCCGCTCCAACCGGCCAGCCCGATGACGCGCATCGCCGCAACGAGTTCACCTCAGCCGAAAGACCCATACAAAGGTCGCTCACTCCTGGCAAACCGCGGCCGGCAGGCCGGACATGGAACGCATCGCAACATGACGCAGGCGGCAGGACTGGCGGGGCGCGTCGCGACGCTCGTCGCCGGGGCCGTGTCTGCACGACCGGCCAGACCGTCCGGCCCGGCGGCGGTCCGCATTTCAAGTTCATCCGAGCGCCGCCGCGGGCGCGCGTTCCTTACGGCTCGGGAAGCTGCATGCCGAGCGCAGCGATGCGCGCGCGCGTTCCGGGATCGGCGAGCGCCGCAAGAAACGCTGCCACGGCGGGGCGCTCGCGCCGGCGGCGCACGAGCAGAAAATCGTAGTGCTCGGGCGCGAGCGGCAGGAAGCCGAGCCCGTACAGGCGGGCGACCGACTCGATGGCGACGCCCCAGTCGGCCCGGCCCTGGGCGATCGCCGCCGCGACGGCGTTGTGCGAGCGCGGCTGATTGCCGTAGCCGGGCGGGCGGGCGCCCTTGAGAAGCTGGTCGACAAGAACGCGCGTGCCCGACCCGCCATTGCGGTTGACCATCACGACGGCGGGGTCTTCGAGCGCGGCCGCGAGCGCGTCGGCGGCGGCGCGGCCTTCGAAGCGTGCATCGCCGCGGCGAAACAGGAGGCCCTGCATGCGCCGCCAGCCGGGCACCAGTTCGAGAGCATCGTCGACAAGGTGCGCATTATAGGCGCCGGATGCCGGATCGAGCAGATGCACCGGCGCGACGTCGCACTCGCCGCGGCGCGCCGCGGCCACGCCGCCGAGACTGCCGACGGCGATCATGCGCGCCGTGACGCCGCGGTCGCCGAGCGCGCCGAGCACGGCGTCGAGTGCCACGCAATGGCTGCCGGCGACGACGAGGTCCGGGGCCTGCGCGGATTGGCCGATGAGCGTGACGCGCGTCCGCGTCCCGGCGTCGAGCGTCGCGGCGAGCGCGTCGATCTCCACGAAGCCGTCCGACTGCGAGAACGCGGTCACTGCGCCCGAACCTTTGGGCGAGGGGAACGCGATGAGGCCCTCCTCGCCCGAGACGAGGGAGACGAGAAGGAACTCCTTGCGCCCGAGCTCGGAGGCGACGCGCACCGGAACCGTGGCCTCGACCGATCGCGCCGCCTCCGGCGGCAGGCCGGCGAGCGCGCGGATGACGGGGGCGACGAAGGCGTGAAACGTGAACATCGCAGAGGTCGGAAAGCCGGGCAGCACGGCGATCGGCTTGCCGTCCACGACCGCGAGGCAGAGCGGCTTTCCCGGCTTGAGGGCGACCCCGTGCACCACGACGCCGGGCGCACCGAGGCGCGAGACGACGCGATGCGAAAGGTCGCCCGCGCCCTTGGACGTTCCGCCGCTCAGCACGACGACGTCGCAGGCCGCAAGCGCGGCGCGCAGCGCCGCCTCGAGCGCCGCCTCGTCGTCGGCCACGATGCCGAAGAACACGGCCTCGCCGCCCGCCTCCGCGACCGCCGCAGCGATGACGGCGCCGTTGCTGTCGTAGACCGCGGCGGGCGGCAGCGGCCCGCCGGGCGCCACAAGCTCGTCCCCCGTCGAGAGCACCGCGACCTTCGGCCGCCGCCAGACCGCAACTTCATCGAGGCCGCAGGCGGCGAGCATGCCGATCTCGCGCGAGCCGATGCGCGCGCCCGCGCGCAGCACCGTCTCCCCGCGCGCCATGTCGGAGCCGGCGTAGGAGACGAATTGGCCGGGGCCGACCGCGCGCCGCAGCTCGATGGCCGGACCCTCGGGCGTCTCGACGAGCTCGGTCCATTCGATCATCGCCACGGCGTCGGCACCGCGCGGGACCATGCCGCCGGTCGCGATGGCGGTGGCCGTTCCCGGGGCAACGGAAAGACGCGGCGGCCGACCGCAGACCAGGACTTCGGCATTGAGGCGCAGGCGGCGAGGGGTTGCGTCCGTCGCGCCAAGCGTGTCGGCGGCGCGCAGCGCGAAGCCGTCGACGTTCGATCGGTCGAAGGGCGGCACGTCGCTGGGCGACACAACGGGAGCGGCAAGAACGCGGCCGAGCGCGGAGGCGAGCGACACGGTTTCGGCCGCGAGCGGGGCGAGCCTCAGATGGTGTTCGAAGCGGGCGCGCGCCGCTTCCGCCGTCAGCACTTCGAGGAACTGCTCTTGC
The DNA here is from genome assembly GCA_019689555.1 of Variibacter sp. Lineage (GTDB taxonomy): Bacteria > Pseudomonadota > Alphaproteobacteria > Rhizobiales > Xanthobacteraceae > JADGHE01. The sequence continues at coordinate 18,108 of JADGHE010000039.1, forward strand.
CGCGCGGCGCGGCGCACCGCGGCGAGGAGATCGGCGTCTGTCGCGGACTGCGGGTCGTGCGTCCCGGTCATGGCAGGGGCCTTATGTCGACGCTCGCGCCTGCGGGATAGCCTTCGCTTTCCGGCGGCACAAGTACCCAGCCGTCGGCCTGCGCGAGAGCCTGCAACGGAAAAAACGTTCCGGCGATCGGCACGGCGCCGTTTTCGCCGCAGCGGACGAGCACGGCCTCCGCGAGCCCGATCGTCGAAACGACCTTGCGGGCGAGGATGGCCGGCAGGCTCTGTTCGGGGGCTGTCGCCCCGGTCATGTTGCGCAGAATGTGGCGCCCGACCAGGAGCCACGCCGCGAGGGCGGCGTCGAGCCGGCCGGGAAGCATGAAAACCGGGCGGCCGCCGACCTCCGCAAGCGCGGCCGTCTCTCCCGGCCGGATGCCCATGCCGTGCGCCACCACCTCGCCGAAGCCGGCGACGATCGCCACCGCGCGGTCGCCGCGCCCCTCGCCCGTGCCGCCGATGGTCATCACCGCGTCCGCCGCTTCGTCGCGCAGCGCGATCTCCAGCGTCGCGGCGGCGGTCGAGGCGCGCATGACGCACGCCCGCCCTCCAGCCGCCTCGACGGCGGCGGCGAGCAGAGGCGCGGCGGTATCGGTCGCGGCGTCGACCTGCCGGTTGGTGCTGACGATGTTCACCCGCGGTTCGCGCACCTCCACGCGGCGAACTCCTGCGGCGCGCAGGGCCGCGATGTCGACCGCGCGCAAGGCGACGCCGGCGCGGCGCAGCGGCTCCGCCTCTCCGCCCTCCATCGCGCGCAAAATGCCTTCGCCCGGTGTCGCCGGGGCAATGGCTTCCTGTCCGCCGTGAGCGCCGATCACGGCGTCCGGCGGCAGCACGGCGTCGGTGTCGTCGGGGAGCGGGTCGCCCGCCTCCACCCAGGCGGCGCTCACGGGAACCGGCGCATAGGCGCTCGCGTCCAGGAGGAGGTCGGACCGCACGGCCCAGCCGTCGCGCAGCGCGATGGTCGGCGCAATCCGCGCCTCCGGGGCGACGTCGGCCGCGAGCACGCGCCCGGCAGCGTGATCGAGGTCAACCGTCCGCGGCGGAACCGGCCGCGCCAGCCTATCCACCGCCGCCAACACCTCGGCGAGCGGCGTCAGCTTCGCGATACGCTGCGGTGTTTCAGTAGAGGCCATCGACCCTGTGTGCCGAATCGGCGTCCCCCTGGTCAAGGCACGGCGGCGGCGGCAAATCGGATACGGGTGCGGCGGACGGCCTCAGAACGGGCGCCTTCGTGGGCAAGGGAGGTCGTCGGTGCGGCGGGATCGGCAGCTCCTGCCCTTTTCGTCCGCGGAGAGCTGCCGCAGCGAGGGAGCGACATGGTTTGTCTCAACGTCAGATCCGGCATCGGACGAGTCTTCAGGGGGCCGCAGCACCTGGCCGCGCCGCGATCAGGCGGTGTGCTCCTTCTCGCCATCCTGCTCGCCGGGTGCGGCGCCGACTCGCATCTCGGCGCGCGCGCCCTTGCGGTGCAGGGAAAACACGAGTGGCAAAGCTGCGACCAGCTTTCCGGGCTGCGCAGCTCCCTCTCGAAGCGCATCGACGAGACCACCGAGACCATGGACAAGGCGTCCCGGGATGCCGGAGGCGGGCTCGTCAACGCGACCGTGCATTGGCCGACCCTTGCGGGCCTGCAGGCGGAGCGCCGGCTCGTGGACGAGACCATGGCGGAAAAGGGCTGTCCCGGCTCGGTGGCCTCCACCGCCCGTTAGCCGGCGCGCGCGAACGGAGCGGGCGCATGTTTCGGCCCCGAAATGCCGCTGGACATATTGCGGACACGCCTGGGGCGTAATTGACCGTGCGTCGGACCGCATCTGGGGAAGGCATGCCATGCGCGACGGATCCAAGGCCTCGCCAGGCGTTCGAGACGCGCTCGCGGCCGCCGTGACAGGGCCGGCCGTCGCTCGGGCGGGGGCCGGACCGGACCTCGGCCGCTCATGCGTCCTTTACCTTCGCTTCATAGGGTGGTGACCGCCGGGGCAGCGGCCTTCGCGTCCGGGCCCCCTCGCCACAGCATGCAACCATTTCGAACGGAAAGCGTCGTCATGGCGACGCGGGATGCGGGGCAGTCCAGTGCGAGACGGAGGGAAGCAGCCGTGACCTCTCTTGTCGGCAGAAAGCTGGTCCGCCGCGCTTTCGGCGCCTTTCTGGGCGGTCTCGTCGCCGGTGTGGCGCTGCCCATCCCTTCCACGCATGCCCAGGGTTTCTTCGAGGCGCTCTTCGGCTCCCTGACGGGCGGGTTCCGCTCCTTCGGCCGCAGCTACGCCCCGGCGGAGCGCGATCCCCGGTTCGGAGCTCCGGATTACGAGCGCGAGCGCCCGGCCGTGGAGGCCCGGGAGAGCGGAACCATGTGCGTGAGGCTGTGCGACGGCCGCCACTTCCCGGTTCCCCGGGCGGTGAACGGCGTCGCGCTCAATCCCGCCAAGGTGTGCAGCAGTCTCTGCCCGGCGGCGCAGACCCAGGTCTTTCACGGGAGCAATCCCGCCCATGCGGTGAGCGCCGACGGCACCCGCTACACGGACCTCGAGAATGCGTTCGTCTATCGCGAACGCGTCGTTCCCAACTGCTCATGCACGGGGCAAGGCCCGGGCGGGCTCGCCCAGATCGACATCGAGTCGGATCCGACCCTGCGGGCCGGCGACATCGTCGCCACGCCGACAGGCCTGACGATCTTCAGGGGTTCGAGCGCCTTCCCCTACAAGAGTGCCGATTTCACGCCCATCGACAGCTTCGCCAGGGTCAATGCGGATCTGCGGCGCAAGCTCTCGACCATCAAGGTCGATCCGACCGCGACGCCCGCGACGCCGGTCCAGTCGCTCGCGAACGCCGAGGAGCAAAAGCCGGCGAGCAGGCCGCGGCGCAGGGCGCCGCCGCCCGCCGAGGACGAGGTGGGCGCCGCGTCGTTTCCGCCGGACCATTGGTTCCGCTAGGCCAGAAGCGCCGCCACCACGTCGTCGGCGATCGAGAGCGCGCTGGTGAGCCCGGGCGACTCGATTCCGAACAGATGGACGAGGCCGGATACGCCGTGCTGGGCGGGCGTGTCGATGACGAAGTCCGCCGGCGGCTCGCCCGGCCCGGTGAGCTTCGGACGAATGCCGGCATAATCGGGAACGAGCGATCCGTCCGGCAGGCCCGGCCAGTAGGTGCGGATGCGGGCGTAGAAGGAGTCGGCGCGGGCGGGATCGACCGCGTAGTTCTCCTCCGCGATCCACTCGACGTCCGGGCCGAACCGCATGCGGCCGGCAAGATCGAGCGTGACGTGGATGCCGAGCCCCCCGTCGACCGGCGCGGGATAAATGAGGCGCGAGAAAACGGGCCGGCCCGCATAGCCGAAATAGTTTCCCTTCGCCATGACGAGGCGCGGCACTCGGGCCGCGGGATAACCCTCCGTGGCGCGCGCAAGCGCCGGCGCGGCAAGCCCCGCGGCGTTGACCACGGCGTCCACCTCGAGTGTGCCCGACTCCTCGCCGCCGAACCGGACCTCCCAGCCGCCGGCGCGGGGCGCGAGCCCCTCGATGCGCGTGCCGAAGGCCACCGCGCCGCCGCGGTCTTCGAGGTCGCCCTGCAGCGCCAGCATGAACGCATGGCTGTCGACGATCCCGGTGTGGAGCGAATGCACCGCCGCAAGGCAGGCGAGCGCCGGCTCCAGCGCCTTGACCTCGTCGCCGTCGATCAGCCTCAGGTCCTCGACGCCGTTGAGCAGCCCCTGCTTGTAGATCGACTCGATCTTGGCGAGCTCGGCGGGGTTCGTTGCGACGATCAGCTTGCCGCATCGCCTGTACGGCACCCCGTGGGCATCGCAGTAGGTGTAGAGCAGCCGTCGCCCGCGGATGCAGTGGCGGGCCCGCAGGGAGTCCGCCGGATAGTACATGCCGCCGTGGACGACCTCGCTGTTGCGCGAGGAGATGCCGTTGCCGATGCCGTGCGTCGCCTCGGCGACGATCACCTCATGGCCCGCAAGGGCCGCGGCGCGCGCCACCGCCAGTCCGACCACGCCTGCGCCGACGACGAGGACCTGCATGCGCGCGCCATGCTCCAACCGTCACGCGCGGGGGGGGCCCGCGCATCCATCCGCTGCGGCCGCAGCCATTCGGTATGATGGATTGCCGGCGCGAGGCCGGCAACGACGCCCGGGCGGGACTACTCCGCGGCGATCCGCACTTCCGGAGCCGCCGCCTTGATGTCGGCGTCCACGTGCTGCTCGAACTTGACGAAGTTCTTCTGGAACATGCCGACGAGCCGCTTGGCGGTCTCGGCGAATTCGCGCTTGTCCTTCCACGTCGAGATGGGGTCGAGCAGCGCGCTGTCGATGCCCGGGACCGACACCGGAACGGCGAAGCCGAAATAGGGGTCGGTGCGGAACTTGGCGTTCTTGAGCGAGCCGTCGAGCGCCGCCGCGAGCAGCGCGCGCGTCACCTTGATGGGCATGCGGTAGCCGACGCCGTATTTGCCGCCGGTCCAGCCGCTGTTGACGAGCCAGCAGTCGACCTCGTGCTGCCTGATGAGCTCGCGCAGCATCCTGCCGTATTCGATCGGATGACGCGGCAGGAAGGGCGCGCCGAAGCAGGTTGAGAATTCGGGCTCCGGATCGGTGACGCCCTTCTCGGTGCCGGCCACCTTGGCGGTGTAGCCGGAGAGGAAATGGTACATCGCCTGGCTGGGCGTGAGCTTGGCGATCGGAGGCATGACGCCGAAGGCGTCCGCCGTGAGCATGATGATGTTCTTCGGATGCCCGGCGCGTCCGGTCTTCGACGCGTTCGGGTTGAAGTCCAGGGGATAGGCCGAGCGCGTGTTTTCGGTGCGTGAAGCATCGTTGAAGTCGGGCGCGCGCGTATCCGGATCGACGATCACGTTCTCCAGGATGGCGCCGAAGCGGGTGCTCGCCGCATAGATTTCCGGCTCGGCCTCGGGCGACAGGTTGATGGTCTTGGCGTAGCAGCCGCCCTCGAAATTGAAGATGCCCTCGGGCGACCACCCGTGCTCGTCGTCGCCGATGAGCGTGCGCGCGGGATCGGCGGAAAGGGTCGTCTTGCCGGTGCCCGAAAGCCCGAAGAACAGCGCCGAGTCGCCGTTCGGCCCCACATTGGCCGAGCAGTGCATCGGCATCACGCCCCGGTTCGGCAGGTAGTAGTTGAGCGTCGTGAACACCGACTTCTTGATCTCGCCGGCATAGCTCGTATTGCCGATCAGCACGATCCGCCGCGAGAAGTCGATGGCGATGACCGTCTCCGAGCGCACCCCGTGCCGTTTGGGATCGGCCTTGAAGGAGGGCAGGTCCACGATCGTGAGGTCGGGTTCGAATGCGGCGAGCTCGCTGCGCTCGGGCCGGATCAGCAGCGTTCGGATGAACAGGGAGTGCCACGCATATTCGGTGTAGACTCGCGTCTTGATGCGGTAGGCCGGATCGGCGCCGCCGTAGAGGTCCTGCGCGAACAGCTCCTTGCCCTCGGCGTGGGCGATGAAATCGGACAGCAGCAGGTTGAACTGCTCCTGGCTCATGCGGCCATTGGCGTCCCACCAGACCGTGTTCTCCGTCATGGAGTCGACGACGATGAATTTGTCCTTGGGCGACCGGCCGGTATGGCTGCCGGTGTCGGCCACCAGGGCGCCGCCGTTGGTGAGGATCGCCTCGCCGCGCCGCAACGCATGCTCGTAGAGCGGCGCCTCCGTCAGGTTCCAATGCACGGCCGCCAGTTTCTTGAAACCAAATTTGTCGGCGCCGAATGCGCCGTTCCTTACGCCAGTTTCCTTCACGGAATCCTCCGAGAACTGGACGGCCGGCTGTCACCGCACCGGTCCGCCGCTCCTTGCCGCCCGTCCATAGCCGCGGCCCTGCGCGCGGCATGCGCTGCGAGCGATGGGGACCATAATCACGATCCGCGCGCGATGCCAAGCCTCGGACATCATTGCGATTTATGTGCACCGCCGCATTTGATGGATGAGACATCAGGGCGGGCTCCGCGGGCGGTTCCGCACAGCCCACGGAGCCGCCGGGCCGGGGGCGGTTCAGCCCGCCCGCGCGGCCACGGCCAGCCGCTTCAGCGTCTGCCGCAATTCGGAAGGGCTGTGAACAGGTTGGGCGAACGGCAAGCGCAGCGCCGTGCGGCCGCACTGCAGCTCCAGTCCCTCCGGGTCGCAGCCGACGCAGCGCCAGGCCCCGTCCTCCGCGCCGAGCAGACGGGTGGCATAGAGCCGCAGGGCGTCCGCGTGGTCTTCGTTCATGTGGGCGCAGATGTCGGCCTCCGCCGCGATGAGCCCCTCGGCGGAGCGGACGTCCGTGAGCAGCTGCTCGACGGTGAGATCGACGATGCGGCCGAACCCGGCGACGAGATGGGCTCCCTTGATCGCGATCCGGTAGAAAGCGAAATCCTTGAAATCCACGAAGGCCGCGGCCTCCGGCTGGCGGGCGAGATAGCGCCGGCGGGCCTCGGGGTCGTCGGTGCGCGCGGCGGTTCCCATCAGCATGATGCGCGCGCCCTCGAGCGGGTCTCCGGGCTTGCGTTCGTCCACCATCAGGGAGACCCGCGGATCGGCGAGGATGTTCTTCGTGTGCACGGCAAGCTGCGACAGCAGCAGGAGCGGCGCGCCGTCGGCCGCCGTCGCCACGTTGACGAGCGAGCAGTAGGGGTCGCCGGTTCCCGCCATCAACGTCGCAAGCGCGCCCGTGCGCGCCTCCCGCAGCAGCTTCTTGGCCGCCCGCTGCGGATCGAAGCCCGTGTCCGGTTTCACTGTGCTCTCCATTGCGCTGAGATCAAAGACGGCGCGTTCCTGCACCAGGACGGCAGCGGCCGGCCAGAGCAAACGGTTTGCATCTGCGGCGCGGGCCCTCTAGTATGCCCGAAGGTTCGCCGGATGGTTGCGCGCGTGGCCGCAGGGGGTTGACGCCCCGGGCCATAAGCGGTTTGTTGCAGTGCGGGACCGTCACATTTCGGCCCAGCTTTGCAGGCTTGAAGACCCCTGCCGCAATGCCACAGACCGAAGGGAAGGCTCATGCCGACCATCGCTCTCGTCGATGACGACCGTAATATCCTGACCTCGGTGTCCATCGCGCTCGAAGCCGAGGGATACCGGATCATGACGTATACGGACGGCTCCTCGGCGCTTGAGGGCTTCAAGTCGAGCCCGCCGGACCTCGCCATCCTCGACATCAAGATGCCGCGGATGGACGGCATGGAAATGCTGCGGCGGCTCCGCCAGAAGTCCGACGTGCCCGTGATCTTCCTCACGTCGAAGGACGAGGAGATCGACGAGCTGTTCGGCCTCAAGATGGGCGCGGACGACTTCATCCGGAAGCCGTTCTCCCAACGGCTGCTCGTGGAGCGCGTCAAGGCCGTGCTGCGCCGGGCGACTCCGAAGGACGGCGCGGCGGCCAAGGAGTCGGACTCCAGCAAGGTGCTGGAGCGCGGCCATCTGCGCATGGATCCGGAGCGCCACACCTGCACGTGGAAATCCGAGCCGGTGACGCTCACCGTGACGGAATTCCTCATCCTGCAGTCGTTGGCGTCGCGGCCGGGCGTGGTCAAGAGCCGCAATGCGCTCATGGACGCCGCCTACGACGACCAGGTCTACGTCGACGATCGGACGATCGACAGCCACATCAAGCGTCTGCGCAAGAAGTTCAAGGCGGTTGACGAAGCGTTCGATATGATCGAGACCCTCTACGGGGTCGGATATCGTTTCAAAGAAGCCTGAGGCGGGGCGGCCCCACAGCAGCGTGCGGCGCGGTGTGCGCGCGTAGAGCCGGATGAACGCAACGGCCGCACGCGAACAGCCAGTGTGGGATTGCAACCACGGTGCTCGACCGAACCTCAGAACTCGACCGAACGTCAGACTACCCCTCTGCGGTCGCCGAGATCGAGCAGCGCGGCGAGCATGTGGCGCACGACGCGGCGGCCGCCGCCGCGTCGCCGATCAGCCTGCCGCGCCGCGTCTGGCGCTTCCTGCTCGCGCAGATCTTTTCGAGCCTCACGCGACGCATCGTCTTCCTCAACGTCGCGGGCCTGCTCGCGCTCGTCATCGGCATTCTCTATCTCTCGCAGTTCCGTGCCGGGCTGATCGACGCGCGCGTGCAGAGCCTGCTGGTCCAGGGCGAGATCATCGCCGGCGCCATCGCGGCCTCGGCGACGGTCGAGACCAACGCCATCACCATCGACCCTGACAAGCTGCTCGAGCTGCAGACCGGCGAAAGCTACGGGCCCGTCGACGAGCCGTTCTCGTCGCTGGAGTTCCCGATCAATCCCGAGCGCGTCGCGCCGGTGCTGCGCCGGCTGATCTCCCCGACCAACACGCGCGCCCGCATCTACGACAAGGACGGCGTTCTCGTGGTCGACAGCCGCAGCTTGTTCGGACGCGGCGACGTGCTGCGCTTCGACCTGCCGGCGCCCAATGCCGAGCAGCCCGGCCTGTTCGAGCGGATGTGGCACGCGTTTCGCACCTGGTTCGGCCGCGGCGACCTGCCGATCTACAAGGAGCTCGGCGCCGAGAACGGCAAGGGCTATCCGGAAGTGGCGATGGCCCTCGCGGGGCAGAAGGCGAGCGTGGTGCGCGTCAACGACCGGGGCGAGGTGATCGTTTCCGTGGCCGTGCCGGTGCAACGGTTCCGCGCGGTGCGCGGCGCGTTGCTGCTGTCGACCCAGGGCGGGGACATCGACAATATGGTGGAGGCCGAACGGCTCGCCATCGTCAAGCTGTTCCTCATCGCCGCGAGCGTGATGGTGGTGCTCTCGGTGCTGCTCGCCGGCACGATCGCGGGGCCCGTGCGGCGCCTCGCGGACGCCGCCGAGCGGGTGCGCTACCGCATCCGCACGCGGGTCGAGATTCCCGATTTCACGGACCGGCGTGACGAGATCGGGCACCTCTCGGGCGCGCTGCGCGACATGACGCGGGCGCTCTACAGCCGCATCGAGGCGATCGAGAGCTTCGCGGCGGACGTGGCGCACGAGCTCAAGAATCCGCTGACCTCGCTGCGCTCGGCGGTCGAGACCATGCCGCTCGCCCGCACCGAGGAAAGCCGGCGGCGGCTGCTCTCCGTCATCCAGCACGACGTCAATCGCCTCGACCGTCTGATCTCGGACATTTCCGATGCGAGCCGCCTCGACGCCGAACTTCAGCGGCAGGACGCCGCGCCGGTCGACATCGCGCGGCTGCTCACCACGGTCGTCGGCGTCGCCAACGAGGTGAAGTGCGCCAACGTCCCGATCCAGTTGACGATCGAGGGCGATCCCCGCCAGCTCGTCGTCTCGGGGCACGACTCCCGCCTCGGCCAAGTGGTCGACAACTTGATCGCCAATGCCCGGTCCTTCTCCCCGCCCGGGGCCAGCGTGCGCGTGACGTGCCGGCGCGTGCGCGACCAGGTCGAGATCGTCGTGGACGACGAAGGGCCCGGTATCCGGCCCGACGCGCTCGAGCGCATCTTCGAGCGCTTCTACACCGACCGGCCGGAGCAGGGCTTCGGCCAGAACTCCGGGCTCGGGCTCTCCATCTCCAAGCAGATCGTCGAGGCCCACGGAGGGCGCATCTGGGCCGAGAACCGCACGGCCGAAAACCCGGCCGGCGGGGAGCCGCGGGTGCTCGGGGCGCGGTTTGTCGTTCGCCTGCCCGCGGTGTAAGGCGCAGGACCGGTGAGCAGCACGATCCACGCCTCCGCTGCGCTCGTGGGCCCCCGGGCGGTCTTGATCCGGGGGCCTGCCGGGTCCGGCAAATCGCAGCTCGTCCTCGCCTTGCTCGCGGCAGCGAGGACCGGCCTCCTGCCGTTCGCGCGGCTCGTCACGGACGACCGCGCGATCGTCGAGCCGGTCAACGGCCGCTTGCTGGTGCGGCCGCCGGAGGCGCTCGCGGGACTGGTCGAGATCCGCGGGCTCGGCGTTCGGCGGATCCCCTACGAGCCCCTGGCGGTCGTCGGCTGGGTGGTCGACCTCGACGCTTCGGATGCCGAACGACTGCCCGAGCCGCCGTCCGAGACCACCATCGGAGGGGTCGTGCTGCCGCGGCTCGCTCTGCCGCGCGGCGCTGCGCCGCTGTCGGCGGTGCTTGCCGCGATAGGAGCAATTGGAGTAGAGCGGTGACCCGCCGCGCTGGTTCTCATTGCGGTGCAGCATCGGTGCAGCCGTTGCAAAACGCCCTTGCATTGCATTTTCGGATGGTGATCATTAACGGCCCTGCGTGCAGCGCACACAGGGGCTGGGCGCGCCGGGGTCGTTAATGATCGGTCTTGTCCTAGTCACCCACGGGCGGCTCGCGGAGGAGTTCCGGGCAGCGCTCGAACACGTGATGGGGCCGCAAAAACAGATCGAGTCGGTGACCATCGGTCCCGATGACGACGTGGAGCAGCGCCGCCGCGACATCATCAACGCCGTACAGAACGTAGACAGCGGCGACGGCGTCGCCATCCTCACCGACATGTTCGGCGGCACGCCGTCCAACCTCGCGATCTCGGTGATGGGGCGGCCCCACGTGGAAGTGCTCGCCGGAATCAATCTGCCCATGCTCATCAAGCTTGCGAAGGTGCGCGACGAATGTCCGCTCTCCGAGGTCGTGGCCCAGGCGCAGGAGGCGGGGCGGAAATACATCACCATCGCCAGCAGAGTGCTCGCGGGCAAATGAACGGTTCTCCGCCAGCAGACGAGCCGTGTCGCGACGCGCACGAGAGCCTTCCGCCGGACGCCGTCGTGCGCGTGCTCGAGATCGTCAACAAGAAGGGGCTGCATGCGCGCGCCTCCGCCAAGTTCGTGCAGACGGTCGAGCAGTACGACGCCTCCGTCACGGTCGCCCGCTGCGGCGAGGTCGTCGGCGGCGATTCGATCATGGGGCTGATGATGCTGTCGGCCGGTCCCGGCACCAGCATCACGGTGGCGGCCACCGGCGCTCAGGCCAAGGACGTCATCGAGGCGCTCACGGACCTCGTCCGCAACCGCTTTGGAGAAGACGAGTAGCCCCGCTGCCGGTCGGGAGAAGGCGAGCAGCCCGCCGTGGCGCGGCGCCGGCCGCAGGGTCGGCGCGGCGCCCCATCGAAGATATAAAGAAATCTTTATGTCCTGATTGCCCAGGGGCGGGGCTCCTGATATAGGCCGGCCACGCCCCCGGCGAGCCCGCCGTGCGCCGCAGGTTTCGAGGATTGCGATGAGCCGAGCATCGAATGGCCCTCTCTCCGTGTCCGCCGATTATGTCGTGAAGGATATCGGGCTGGCCGAGTGGGGGCGCAAAGAAATCGAAATGGCCGAAACCGAAATGCCCGGCCTCATGGCGGTCCGGGAGGAATTCGGCCCGCGGCAGCCGCTGCGCGGCGCGCGCATCGCCGGCTCGCTGCACATGACCATCCAGACGGCGGTGTTGATCGAGACGCTGCGGAGCCTCGGCGCCGAGGTGCGCTGGGCCTCCTGCAACATCTACTCGACGCAGGACCACGCCGCCGCCGCGATCGCGGCGGCCGGGATTCCGGTCTTCGCCTATAAGGGCGAAAGCCTGCAGGACTACTGGGAGTTCACCCATCGCATCTTCGAGTGGTCGGACGGCGGCACGCCCAACATGATCCTCGACGACGGCGGCGACGCCACCCTGCTGGTCCATCTCGGCCTGGGCGCGGAGCAGAACCCCGCGGTGCTCGATCGTCCCGGCAACGAGGAAGAGGAGGCGCTGTTCGCCGCCATCAAGAGGCGGCTCAAGGAGAAGCCGGGCTGGTACGCGCAGCTTGCGCGGAACATCCGCGGCGTCACCGAGGAGACGACGACGGGCGTGCATCGCCTCTATCAGATGGAGAAAGAAGGGCGGCTGCTCTTTCCCGCCATCAACGTCAACGACAGCGTCACCAAATCGAAGTTCGACAATCTGTACGGCTGTCGCGAGTCGCTGGTCGACGGCATTCGCCGCGGCACGGACATCATGATGGCCGGCAAGGTGGCGATGGTCTGCGGCTTCGGCGACGTGGGCAAGGGCTCGGCGGCCTCGCTGCGCCAGGCGGGCTGCCGCGTTCTCGTGTCGGAGATCGACCCCATCTGCGCGCTGCAGGCGGCGATGGAGGGCTACGAGGTCACCACCATGGAAGATGCGGCGCCGCGCGCCGACATCTTCGTCACCGCGACCGGCAATGTGGACGTCATCACCCTCGATCACATGCGGCAGATGAAGCACCGCGCCATCGTGTGCAACATCGGCCACTTCGACAGCGAGATCCAGGTCGCGGCGCTGCGCAATTTCCGCTGGCACAACATCAAGCCGCAGGTGGACGAGATCGAGTTCCCCGACGGCAAGCGCATCATCCTTCTGTCGGAAGGCCGACTCGTCAATCTCGGCAACGCCATGGGTCATCCGAGCTTCGTGATGTCGGCCTCCTTCACCAACCAGACGCTCGCGCAGATCGAGCTGTGGACCGACGCGCAGCAGCAGCCCCGCAAGTACCAGAACAAGGTCTACACGCTGCCCAAGCAGCTCGACGAGAAGGTGGCGCGGCTGCATCTCGCGAAAATCGGCGCCAAGCTCACGCAGCTCACCCCGAAGCAGGCGACCTATATCGGCGTGCCGGTGGAGGGGCCGTACAAGCCCGACCATTATCGCTACTGATCGCCCGACGGCGCACGGTGTGGCGGCCGGCTGGGGCGGCGCCCGCGGCGGCCGAGCGAGAGCGGTGGTCAGACATGCGCGGGAGGCAGTGGCGGCGGCGCGCGATTCGTGCGACCCATGGCGCGCGCCGCAGGCGAGCGAGCCCGCGTCCGGAACCGCGTTGTTTTTGTCGGGTTGCCTTGAACGCAGAGCGGGGTTCGGTCGGACTCAAGCGTGAGGAGAAGCGGAATGCGGAAGACGTTTCTGTTCGCCGCCGTGGCGGCCGCCGCGATCGGGCTCGCCGCCGCGGCACAGGAGGCCTATGCCGGCCGCGACTATCCCTATTGTGCGGTCGCCGGCGGCCGCAATGCCTACGAGAATTGCGGCTATTACACGCTGGCCCAGTGCCTCGCGGCTGTGAGCGGCGTCGGCGGCCACTGCATGGAGAACCCGCGCTATTTCGCCAATCACCCCTACGCGGGGCGCTATGAGGATGCGCCGCGTAGCCATCGCCGGACGCGCTGACGGCCGAGGGACCATGAGGCGGCCTGCGGTCGGCGTCCTTCAGGCCCTCGCCTTGGGCCTCGCGCTGTTCGGCAGCAGCAGCGCGTCGGCTGTCGTCGAGCGCCGGTGGTGCGCGGTGATCCGCGGCCACGAGACGACGTCGGAGATCTGCACCTTCGACACGCTGGAGCAGTGCCGCGAGGAGGTGCTCGGCGTCGGTGGCTGGTGCAAGCTCAATTCCTATTTCAAGGAGCCGGAGGCGCAGCCCGCTCGGGGCTCTCCGCCGCCCCAGGGCTCCCGGCCGAAGCGCGGGCCGGCGCATTGAGCGGCGCCTCGGCCTCGGCCGGAAAGGTCGCGCGCAGCAGCGCGGGGTAACGCAGGCCCTGGAGCGCGCCCCGCGCGAGCAGGAAGGTGAGCAGCGCGGCCCACAGGCCGGCATTGCCGAATCCGCTCGCGAGCTGCCAGGTCACGAGGTAGAGCGCGAGCGAGGCCAGCATCAGGTTGCGCATGTCGCGCGTCCAGGTCGCGCCGACAAAGATGCCGTCGAACGCATAGGCGCCCACGCCCGCAATCGGCGCAAGCACGGCGAAGACGAGATAATGCTCGGCCGCGATGCGCACGTCGGCGCTCGCGGTCATCAAGCCGATCAGGTGCTCGCCGGCCAAGAGGTAGGACGCCGCGACGACGAGCGCGACGGCAGAGCCCCAGCCGATCGAGAGCCGTACGGCGCTGCGAAAGGCGTGCGCATCGCGCGCGCCGACGGCGCGGCCGCACAGCTGCTCGGCCGCAGTGGCGAAACCGTCGAGGAAATAGGCCGCGACGAGAACGAGATTGTTGAGCACGGCGTTCGCCGCGAGGACGACGTCGCCCGCCCGCGCGCTCTGGGCGGTGAAGAACAGAAAGGCCGCGATCAGCGCCGCCGTGCGGATCATGATGTCGCGGTTGACGGCAAGCATGCGCGTCAGCTTCGCCCGGTCGAGCACGACGGCGGCGGCGAGGGGCGGCGCGCCGCGCTGGAACCAGGCGGCGAGCGCGAGCCCGATGGCGAGCCCGGTCGCCTCCGCGATCAAGGCGGCGAGCGCGGCGCCGACGACGCCGAGATCGAGCCACAGCACCAGAATGGCGGTCGCCGCGATGTTCGCGCTGTTGATGAGAATCTGCAGAGCGAGCGCGAACCCCGTGCGCGCCTGGCCGACCAGCCAGCCGAGGACGACGTAGTTGGCGAGCGTGAACGGGGCGGACCATACGCGCACGAAGAAATAGGCCTGCGCGGCCTCGGTGACGGCCGGGCTCGCCCCCATCAGCCGGTAGGCAAGCTGCCCCAGGGGCCATTGCAGGACCACGATGGCAGATCCGATGAGCGCGGAGAGGATCAGCGCGCGGGCGAGCACGGCGCGCCGCTCCGTGGCGTCGCCCGCGCCGAGCGCCTGCGCCGTGAGCGCGACCGTGCCCATGCGCAGGAATCCGAACAGCCAGAAGATGCAGTCGAACACGACGGACGAGACCGCGACCGCGCCCAAAAGGTGCGCCTGCCCGAGCTGGCCGATCGCCGCCGTGCCGACGACGCCGAGCAGCGGCGTCGTGACGTTGGCGAGCGTCATCGGCCCGGCGATGGCAAGCACGCGGGCGTGGGTGACGCGGAAGGCGTGGCGTGAGCCGGTCGTCATGCGGGCGCGCGCACGCTAGCAGCCTTCGGCGGCCGCGCGCCAATGCAATCCGCGCATGAATGGCGTCAAATTCCGTGAAGT
>JADGHE010000007.1 GCA_019689555.1 Variibacter sp.
GGGGGGGGCCGGCAGCGGGCGGCCGCCGGCGGGGCGCGGGCGGGGGGCGGGGCGCGGGCGGGGGCGAGCCGCGCGCGCAGCTCGTCCGCTGCCTCCTTGAAGGAAAGCCCCCAGTAGTCGAGCATGTAGCGCCCGTCGGCCCCCTTCACGCCGCCGGCGATGCGATTGAAGTGCGTGTATTCGAGCGGGTGCAGGCGGACGATTTCGACGACGGGAGAGAGCACGCCTGCAAGAATGACGGCGCCTCCCGCGCAAGCGGCGACGGCGCTCCGCCGCGACAGCCGCTCGAGAATCCACGCGCCGGAAAGCCCGCCCAGCACCGCCATGGGCGGCAGCAGGAACACGAAGTGACGAATGCCGTTGTACAGCGCCGGCCGCGTGGCCAGCGTGAGCAGGATCGGCACGAACACCGCCCCGAGGAGGAGGAGCAGAACCGCGCGTTCGCGCACCGGCACGGACGAGCGCACGGCGCGCAGGCCTGCCAGAGCCGCACCCGCGAGCGCCAGCGCGACGAAGAGTTCCGGCAGCTTCAGGCCGAGCAGCGTCGGCAGATAGGTCCACGGCATGTCCGGAACGGAGATGAGATCGCCGGCGTACAGCTCCCTCCACGGCGTCTCGAAGAAGTGCTCGAAATAGGCCGCGGCACGAAACGGATTGAGCGGCGCAAGCACCGACCACGGCCACACCAGCCCCATGAGCAGATAGGCCACGACGAGGCCCGGCAGCAGCGCGAGCACGAAGCGCCCGAACGCGCGCAAGGCCCCTGCAAGCCCCTCCGCGGCGGCGTCGGCCCGCAGCAGGACGAGCTGCGGCGCGATGGCGTACAGCGCGGCCATGGCGCCCATGATGCGGGACCCGACCGTGAAGCCGAGGCCCATTCCGAACAGCAGGGTGGTGGACGGCGCGGGCCGCGGATACTCCTGAAACGCCCGGACAAGGCCCAGCAGCAGCAACGCCATCGCGACGGCGAAGGGCGAATCCTTCGGGTTGATGAACATGTGCCCGTAATAGAGCGGGCATGTCGCAAGCAGCACGGTCGCGATTGCGCCGTTGAGCGGTCCGCCGATGCGCCGCCCAAGGCGCCAGACCACGATCAGGCCCACGACGCCGACCAGGGCGCCGGCGAGACGGCGGACTTCGAACAGGTCGAAGGGGAGAATCTTCGCGAGCAGCGCGGCCGCCATGTCGAAACCGCCGCCGTACAGGTACAGGTTGACGAAGGAGAAGGCGCGACGGTCCTGAAATCCGGAGCCGTACAGCGCCAGCAGAAGATCCCCCATCTCGGCGTGGGTGAAGTCGTCCCAGCCGAGCCCGTAGTCGCGAAAGGTGAGCAGCGCGACGATCGCCACCGCGACGATCGTCAGGACCGCAATGGCGTCGAGAACGCCTGGCCGAAATCCGGGGCGGATGCTGAAGAGAGAAGCCATCGCCTTCGTCGTCGATCGCGGTGCGAGAATAACGCTCGGAGTCATCCGGCGATGAAAACGGCCCCCCCTTCCCGTCCCAATGTGATTTGCGCCCGCAGACGTCCGTCTGCGGGCGCCGGCTTGGGTCGCCTCAACAGATCCGCGCCGTTACTTCGTGGCCTGCGCGTAGAGCTCCGCCACGTACTCCCAGTTCACCAGATGATCCAGGAAGGCCTTGATGTAGTCGGGCCGGCGGTTGCGGTAGTCGATGTAGTAGGAGTGCTCCCACACGTCGCAGCCGAGGATGGGCTGGGCCCCGTGCACGAGTGGATTCTCGCCGTTCGGGGTCTTCATCACGACGATCTTGCCGTCCTTGACCGCAAGCCAGCACCAGCCGGATCCGAACTGCGTGACCCCGGCCTGGGTGAATTCCTCCTTCATCTTGGCGACCGATCCGAGATCGGCCACGATCTTGCGCTCCAGCTCGCCGGGGATCTTATCGCCGCCGCCGCCGGGCTTCATCCACTTCCAGAAATGGATGTGGTTGTAGTGCTGACCGGCATTGTTGAAGAGGGTCTGATTTTTGCCGTACGAGCCCTTCACCACCTCCTCGAGCGATTTCCCCTCGAACTCGGTGCCCTTCAGGAGGTTATTGCCGGTGTTGACATAGGCGAGATGATGCTTGTCATGGTGATATTCGAGCGTCTCGCGCGACATGTAAGGCGCGAGCGCGTCATAGGCATAGGGAAGATCAGGCAGCGAGAACGACATCGGCTTTCTCCTCGATCGGGGTGAGCGGTCTCATCCTCAGACGTACCAATAGGAGCAGCGTCCGGCTGAATGACTTCTAAATAGGCCGAGCCTAGCGCAGGGGCAACGGCCGGCTGCGACGAGACAAGGCTTTGTCCATTACGAGGAATTCGAGGGAGAAAACGACATGCACGTGCTGCTGTTCCTCGGAGGGCTGATCGCCATCGCGGCCGGCTGCGCGGCGCTGTACCTCGGGATCAACGATTACCGGCTCGAGGGGCCGGGCGTGCTGATCCTGCCCGGGACCGTCGCGGTGATCGGCGGTCTCGCCCTGTGCGGCCTCGGCTCCATCGCGGCGCGCCTTCATCGCCTCGCCGATGCGCTGGAGGCCCAGCCGCTGCCCCGGAGCGTCGCCTTCACGCCTCCGGGCGCACCGCGCGAGCCGTCCGCCGCGATCTCAGGCGAGGCGGCCCGCGCGGCGGCGCCCGCCGAGCCCTCCGTCGGCGAGCGAGATCCCTCACGCACGGCGCCGCCGATCGTCGTCGATGCTCCGCTGGCCGGCGGCACGCCGCACGGCGCCACGGAGCCACTGTCCGGGACTCTGAACGACGCGCCCGCGGCCCCGATTCCCAGCGTTTCAGGGCCCGCGGCGCCGGTCACCGAGGCGGATGCGGGAGAGGCCGAGCCGGCGGAGACCATCGAGCCGGTGCGCGGCGGCGCGGCGGATCAGCAGCCCCCCGCCCCGAAGGACGCAACCCCGACCATCCTGAAATCCGGCGTGATCGAGGGCATGGCCTACACGCTCTATTCCGACGGATCGGTCGAGGCCGAGCTGCCGCAGCAGGGAACGATGCGCTTTGCCTCCATCGCCGAATGGCGGGCTTACGTGCGCGGAGAGTCAGGCGAGTCTTGAGCCCCCTTCCGCGCCGCGGCGGCGGCCGCCCCTCCCATGCGCGACCGGCGGTCGGGGGCCGAGTGCCCCGCGACACGCGGCGCGCGAAGGACAAGCCTAGAAGAGCCAGAATTCTGACGCATATTACAGTGCGCCAATTGGGTAATGACGTTGCTTTTGCAGTGGCGCTCTACTACTATTCAATATAATTTAGCTTCTGATTCGTGTCTTGCGTCTGCATTGACGGTTCTGGGCGGCTCTTGGACCGACTCTGTGCTGCGCATTGTGCCGACGATCCGGGGATCACCCCCTTCTTTCGGGAATTGGCGATGGTCGAGACCACAACAATGGCGAGCTATATCGAGCTGACGGCTGAAATCGTCTCCGCTTACGTCAGCAACAATTCCGTTCCGGCCTCCGAGATGCCAACCCTCATCAACCAGATTCACCAGGCCCTCGTGCGGGTGGGCGGAGGCCAGAGCGAGGCGCCGAGCGAGCCGCTGAAGCCGGCGGTTTCGATCAAGCGCTCGGTCACGCCGGACTATATCATCTGCCTCGAGGACGGAAAAAAGTTCAAGTCGCTCAAGCGGCACCTGCGAACGCAGTACAACATGACTCCCGAGCAGTACCGGGAGAAATGGGGCCTGCCGCCGGACTATCCCATGGTGGCGCCGAACTATGCGGCGGCCCGGTCGCAGCTCGCCAAGCAGATGGGCCTCGGGCAGCAGCGGCGGCGCCGGCAGCAGCGCCGCGGCGAGGCCTGAGCCGTCGCCGCCCAAGGGCGCTCTTTTCGTCCACCTTCGACCGTCGCGGTCGCGCCCGACCCGCCGGGCAACCGGTCCGTTTCTCGCCGGCCGCCGCAAAGCCCGCACGGTCCGCGCATCGGGTCTTGAGCGGGTGAAGGCTCGGGCGAAGAACTCGCAACAATCCAGCAGAACCCGGGAAGGCGGCGCGACGTCCCGCGTCCCCCGCCGTTGCGCCGGCTCGAGGCCGCTTCCTCCGTGCCGTTCGCGCAAGCCGTGGATCCGCGCCGGACGGGTCGCGTCGTAGCCGCGCCGCCGTTGCGCCGTCTCGTCGCCGCGCCTCTGCCTCGCCGTGTTTCGGAGCGCGTGCCCGCTGCGTGCACTCCGCGAAGCGGCCGTCTCGACTTTTCCCGCAAAGCCGATTTCGCTGCTCCCGGAGCCGTCCTAGGATTTGGACGAAGCCCGGGGGGAGAGGATGAGCGCGCCGACCTACGAGATCTTCGACGACCGTTTCACCGCCTGCATCCGCAGGGACGCCAAGCCCGACGTGCTGTGGAGCGGCGGCCGCTGGTGCGAAGGGCCGGCCTACTTTCCGGCAGGCCGCTATCTCATCTGGTCGGACATTCCCAACGACCGGCTGATGCGGTGGGACGAATGCAGCGGCGCGGTCAGCGTCTTCCGCCATCCCGCGAACTATCCGAACGGCAACACCGTCGATCGCCAGGGCCGGCTGATCACGGCCGAGCATGGGCGCCGCGTGACGCGCACCGAGATCGACGGCCGCATCACCGTTCTCGCCGAGCGTTACGAGGGCAAGCGCCTCAACAGCCCCAACGACGTGGTGGTGAAGTCGGACGGATCGATCTGGTTCACCGATCCGCCCTACGGCATCCTCTCGGACTACCAGGGCCACAAGGGGGAGAGCGAGCTCGGCAAGAACTGCATCTTTCGCATCGACGGGAAGACCGGCGAGCTGTCGATCGCGTGCGACGACTGCGACCGGCCGAACGGGCTCGCCTTCTCGCTCGACGAGAAACAGCTCTACGTCGCCGATTCCGGCCTCTCCGCCCGCAACATGAAGGTCTACGACGTCGGCGAGGACGGAAAGCTCACGAACGGGCGCATCTTCGCTTCCTGCGCCGCAGGCCGCTTCGACGGTTTCCGCCTCGATGAAGCGGGGCGCCTGTGGTCGGCGACCGAGGACGGCGTCCACTGTCACGACCCGGACGGCACGCTGATCGGCAAGATCAACTTTCCCGAACCGCTGTCGAACGTCGTGTTCGGCGGCCCCAAGCGCAATTGGCTGTTCGTCACCGGCGCCACGTCGGTCTACTGCGTCTGGCTCACCGTCAACGGCGCCAAAACCTTCTGACGCCCCAAGGCCGCCACGCGCGCCCTTGCCTTGATCCGCCCGCCGAACCACATTTGGCCATCAAGGTGTGCCGAACTGACCTGCCCAACTCACGGTCGCGGCCTTCGCCGACAGGAGGCACTTCCCCGCGATGCCCGGCACCGAATTGATGTTCGCCATCCTCGGCAGCGTGGCGCTGCTGCTGTGGGGCGTGCGCATGGTGCGCACGGGCATGACGCGCGCATTCGGGTCGCTGCTGCGTCAGGTTCTCGCGCGCGTGCGCAGCAAGCCCCTCGCCTTCGCAGCCGGCCTCGGCGTCACCGGCCTGCTGCAGAGCTCGACCGCAACGGCCCTGCTGCTCGCCTCCTTCGCGGGGCGCGGCCTCATCGCGCTACCGCTCGCGCTGGTGATGATGCTCGGCGCCAATGTCGGCACGACCTTGGCCGCGCAGATCTTCTCCTTGCCGGTGATCGGGTTGTGGACCCTGCTCGTCGGTTTCGGCGTCCTCGCCTTCATGGCGACCGACAGCGACCGCGCGCGGGCGACGGCACGCATCGCCATCGGCTTCGGGCTGATGCTGCTCTCGCTCTACCACCTGCGGCTGGGCGCTGAGCCGTTGCGGGGTTCGCCGGCCTTCGCCTCGACGCTCAAGGGGCTCGGCGGAGACCCGGTGTTCGGATTCGTGCTCGCGACCGGGGCGACCTGGCTCATGCACTCGAGCCTCACGATGGTGCTCCTGGTCATGGCGCTCGCCGGCGCCCAGGCGATTCCGCCGGCGCTCGCGCTCGCGCTCGTGCTCGGGGCCAATGTCGGCGGGGCGATCGCGCCGCTCACGGGCCTCGCGGCGACGCCTCCCGCGGGCCGGCGCGTCGCCATCGGCAACCTGCTGATGCGGGCCGCCGTCGCGCTGCCGCTTCTCTTCCTGGTCGAGCCTTGCGCGCGCCTTCTGGGCGCGATCGAGTCCGACCCTGCCCGCCTCGTCGTCAACTTCCACACCGCCTTCAATCTTTTCGGCGCAGCGGTGCTGCTGCCGCTCGTCGACTTGTTCGCGAAGCTTACGCGCTGGCTTGTTCCCGACAGGCCGGAGGCGGCCGAGCGCGGCGTGGCGCGCCATCTCGATCCGCACGTGCTCGACACGCCCGCGGAGGCGCTCGCCTGCGCGATGCGCGAGACCCTGGCGATGGGCGACCGCGTCGCCGATATGCTGCGGCAGGCCCTCGTCGTGTTCGAGAAATCCGATCCGAAGCTGATGAAGGACGTCGAGAAGGCCGACGACGCCGTCGACGCGCTGCACGAGGCGATCAAGCTCTATCTCGTCAAGGCGTCGAAGGCCGAGATGTCGGAAGAGGAAAGCCGGCGCTACGTCGAAATCCTCACCTTCACGACGAATCTCGAGCATGTCGGCGACATCGTCGACAAGAACCTCATGGAGCTCGCGGCGAAGAAGATCAGGAACCGGCTCGCCTTCTCGCCCGAAGGGCTCGACGACATCCGCCGCATCCACGGCCGCGTGATGGACAATATGCGGCTCGCGTTCAACGTATTCGCCACGCGCGACGTCGCGCTCGCCCGGCGGCTTCTCGCCGAGAAGGCGGCCATGCGCAGCGCGGAGCTTGCCGCCGCCGACAATCATTTCGCCCGGCTGCGGCAGGGCCGCCCGGAGTCGATCGAGACGAGCTCGATCCACCTCGACGTCATTCGCGACCTCAAGCGCATCAACGCGCATCTCACCTCGGTCGCCTATCCGATCCTCGAAGCCGCCGGAGAGCTGCGCGAGAGCCGGCTGCGCGAGCGCGCCGCCGAGGCCGACGACACGTCCGCCGCTTCCGCCAAACTGCTGCCGCCCTGACGGGACTTTCCGCCGCCGCCGCTCAGCGGGGCCGCGGCGCGCTCTGCATGGGGTCGAGCGGAAAGATCGGCCGCCGCAGATTTCTGAAGGTCAGCAGCGCGTTGTCCGATGTCGTGACGCCGACGCCGTCGAGCGTCACCGTTGCCTTGCCGATGGGCGCGAACCCCGCGCGGTAATGAATGCGGGACTTGAGCAAGACGTAGCGGCATTGGTGCGGATCGATGCCCATCGAGGTGAGAATTCCCGTGTCCCAGGGCTCGTGGTGCAAGGAAGTCACGACGATCGACAGGCCCGCCGTTTCGAACAGTGCGGTCGGCCCGGTCGTCACCTTGGAGCCCGTGTACATCGGCCCGCGCACCACCCATTCGCCGTCGGAGAGACGCCGAACCCGGCCGGTCAGGCGAAGGGACCGCCCCTTGACGCCGATCGCCGGCATGTCGGTCTTTCCGCCGAGATCGAGGGTGATTTCCGCGCCCACGCCCGCCTTGATCATCTCCTGCACGGCCGCGGGATCCCACACCGCCGCCACCGCGACGTCCTGCAAGCCCTGGCGCAGCACCTCGGCGATCACCGTCATGCTGTCCGAGGTGCCGCCCGAGCCGACATTGTCGGCATGGTCGAGCAGAATGATCGGCCCGTCCGTCATCGCCTTGGCGCGCGCGACCGCCTGCTCCAGCGGCTCGTGGCGATAGACGAAGTCGTCCTTGCGCGCCCAGGCCGCATCGAGCAAGCGGTCGCACGCCGCTTGCGCCTTGGCGCGGTCGCGATCCGCAACGACGAAGGCGGAAAGGCCCGCGTCCGGAATGTCCGCCATCGGAAAGCCGCCGAAAACGCTCGCGGCGAGGATCGCGGGATCCTGCTCCTCGGCGCGGCACATGGCCTGCAACGTCTTCATGGGCTCGTCCGCGGTACCCATCCGCAGCGTCTGCGCGAGCAGCGGCAGTCGGCCCCAGGCGATCACCGGATCGACTTCGCCCTTGAGCGCGCGGATGAGCGCCCGCCCGGCCTGCAGCCCGGCGGCATACATGTCCGTGTGCGGATAGCTCTTGTAACCGTTGATCACCGTGGCGTTGCGGGCGATGCGCTCGCTCATGTTGCCATGCATGTCGAAGGTGACGGCGATCGGCAGGCCGGGCGCGATCTGCCGCAGGCGTTCGAGCAGCGTGCCCTCCCCGTCCGGCTCGTCCTCCGTCACCATGGCGCCGTGGAGGTCGAGAAACGCCGCGTCGATGCCGCCCGGCGCCACGGCATCGAGGATACGCCCGGCGATGTAGGCGTAGGCCGCGCGGTGCACCGGCCCGGACGGCATGGCCTCGGCGACGATGGGCGTGACGACCTCCGCGCCCGCCTCGGCCGCGAGGTCGAGAAAGGCGGCTGTGGGGTGGTTCGTCCCCCGGTAGGCGCGCACCACCGCTTCCCCCTCGTAGAGGCCCCAGTCGCGGAACCGCTTGAGGTCCGTGGGGATGGGCGAGAACGTGTTCGTCTCGTGCTTCATCATCGCAATGAGAAAGCGCATGGCAGCACCCCTTTTAAAAATGGCTGGCCCGCCGGTCCTGCAGGGAGGCCTTTCACCATCCTGTTGCTATCGAGCCCCTGTCGCCCTTCCCGGGCAATGCTCCATGCGGCCGGGCCGCTGCGACCTCCGGTCGCTCATTGGGCCGGCCGATTGCCGCGCAATTGCGCGCTCTGCCCATCAATTCGACGTTGTCATTCTCCGGGGAATGCCGCAGCATCAGCCCGTGGGGTCTCGCAACCGATCGTATCGCCGAAGTGCCAACGGAGGACACCCATGAAACTCAGTCGCCGTGCCTTCGTCGGCGGCGCCCTCGCCGCCCCGTTCCTCGCCGGATCGGGCCTTGCCCAGAGCCGGGGAAGCGTGCTGCGCGTCATCCCCCATGCGGACCTCAAGAACATCGATCCGATCTGGACGACGGCCTATATCAGCCGCAACCACGGCTACATGATCTACGACACGCTGTTCGCGATGGACGCGGATCTGCGGCCTAGGCCGCAGATGGTCGACACGTGGGAAGAGTCCGCGGACAAGAAAACGTGGACGTTCGTGCTGCGCGAGGGACTCGCCTTCCACGACGGCCGGCCCGTCACGGCGGAAGACTGCGCCGCTTCGCTCATCCGCTGGGGCAAGCGCGACGGCATGGGCCAGCAGCTCTTCACCATCGTGGAGAGCGTCAAGGGGCGCGACGCCAAGACGCTGGAGATCAAGCTCGCCAGACCCTACGGCCTGCTGCTCGACTCGATCGGCAAGATCTCCTCAAACGTGCCCTTCATCATGCCGAAGGAGATCGCAGAGACCGATCCATTCAAGCAGATCGAAAGCGCGGTCGGTTCCGGCCCCTTCATCTTCAAGAAGGACGAGTGGGTTCCGGGCTCCAAGGTCGTCTACGTCAAGAACCCCAACTACGTCCCGCGCAAGGAGCCGGCCTCGGGGGCGGCGGGCGGCAAGATCGCCAAGGTCGATCGCGTCGAATGGCTCTACATCCCCGATCCGACGACCTGCATGAACGCGCTGATGTCCGGCGAGGTCGATTACTACGAGCAGGTGCCCGGCGACCTTGCGCCGATGCTCGCCAGAGCCCCGGGCGTGAAGATCGAGGTGCTGGATCCGATCGGCTCCCAGGGGATGCTCCGATTCAACCACCTCGTCGCTCCGACGAACAACCCGCTGGTGCGCCGCGCCATCGCGCAGGCCCTCAGCCAGAAGGAAATCCTCGCCGCCGCGGTGGGCAACCCGCAATACTACAAGGAGTGCGAGTCGCTGTTCCCGTGCGGAACGCCGCTCGAGTCGAAGGCCGGGCTCGACCTCATTCGCCCGGCCAGCAAGGAGAAGGCGAAGGAGACGCTCAAGAAGTCGGGCTACAACGGCGAGAAGGTGGTGATCATGCAGCCGACCGACATCCCGATCTCCAGCGCCTTCGCCCTGGTTGCGGGGAGAACCCTGCGCGACATCGGGATGAACGTCGACGTGCAGGCGATGGACTGGTCGTCCGTCACCTCGCGGCGCGCCAAGAAGGACCCGGTCGAGCAAGGCGGCTGGAACCTGTTCCCGACCTGGTGGATCGGCGGCGACCTGCTCAACCCGCTCACCAGCGTGGCGCTGATCGCCGATGCGGGAAAAGCATGGCCGGGCTGGCCGAACGACGAGAAGCTGGAGGCGCTGCGGCAGGAGTTCGCCAATTCGACGACGCTCGAAGAGCAGAAGAAGGCCGCCGCCGCCGTGCAGGCCCGCGCCATCGAGATCGGAACGCACGTCAATCTCGGAACCTTCTTCGTGCCGGTGGGCTATCGCGACAATGTGAGGGGCATGATTCCGTCTCCGGTCCAGTTCTTCTGGAACATGGAAAAGGTCTCGGCCTAGGAGGCCCGAAGCTCCCAATGAGGGTACAGCGTCGGCGCTCCCTTCCGCCGCAGGCGGCTCGGGCGGCGGGCGCGCAGCGGGGAAACGGTCCATGACGCATCGCGTGGACCGCCCTCGGCGCGGCAGCCGCCTCAACGAGGGATTCGGCGATCCGGGCTCCGCCCGCCTTCGGCAGGATGTGAAGACCGTCTAGGCGACCCCGTCATGCTCGCCTTCGTCGTTCAGCGCGTGCTCGCCACAATCCCGGTGATGGGCGTGGTGGCCTTCGTCGTTTTCCTGCTGCTGCGGCTTTCCCCCGGCGATCCGGCCGCCGTCATCGCCGGCGATTACGCGACCGCAGAGCAGGTGGAGCGCATCCGCGCCCAGCTCGGCCTCAATCTGCCGATCTACAGCCAGTTCTTCACCTGGCTCGGGCAGATCCTGCGCGGGGATCTCGGCGTGTCGATCTTCTCCAACCTCCCGGTCACGACGCTGATCGCGCAGCGGATCGAACCGACGCTGATGCTCGCGCTCACGACCATCGTGTTCTCGATCGTCGTCGCCGTTCCGCTCGGCGTGCTCGCCGCGTGGAAGGCCAACAGTTGGATCGACCGCGCGGTGATGATGTTTGCGGTCATAGGCTTCTCGGTCCCAGTGTTCGTCCTCGGCTATTTTCTCATCTACGGCTTCGCGCTCGGGCTGAACTGGTTTCCCGTGCAGGGCTATCGCAGCCCGTTCGACAGCCCCGCAGCGTTCCTGCACCACATTGCGCTGCCGACGCTGACGCTCTCGGCGATCTTCATTGCGCTCATCGCGCGCATCACGCGCGCCACCGTGCTCGAAGTGTTGAGCGAAGACTACATCCGCACCGCGCGCGCGAAGGGCCAGAGCGAGCGCAAGGTGCTGTTTCGTCACGCGCTCAAGAACGCCGCCGTTCCCATCGTCACGGTGATCGGGCTCGGCGTCGCGCTCTTGATCGGCGGCGTGGTGGTGACGGAGAGCGTCTTCAACATTCCGGGCCTCGGCCGGCTCGTGGTCGACGCGATCCTCAAGCGCGACTATCCCATCATTCAGGGGCTGATCCTGTTCTTCTCGTTCATCTACATCGTGCTCAATCTGTTGATCGACATCGCCTACACGCTGCTCGATCCGAGGATTCGCTATTGAGTGACCTGCTTCAGCCCCGTGGAGAGGCCGTCATCGCCCCGCGCGACCTGCGCGGGCGCCGCGGCCTGTTCGCGCGCCAGCCGCTCGCCGTTCTCGGCGCGGCAATCATTGTCGTGATGGCGCTCGCCGCCCTCGGCGCGCCGCTCATCGCGCCCGTCGATCCGCTCGCGCTCGACCCGCTGCGCCGGTTGCGCCCGCCGAGCGAGATCAACTGGTTCGGCACCGACCAGTTCGGACGCGACGTCTTCAGCCGGGTGGTCTTCGGGGCGCGCGTCTCGCTGATCGTCGGCGTCGCGGTGGCGGCGCTGTCGGTAGCGATCGGGCTCGCGATCGGCCTTGCCGCGGGCTATGTGCACTGGCTCGACGCGGTGGTGATGCGGGTGATGGACGGCCTCATGGCCATCCCCGGCGTGCTGCTCGCCATCGCGCTCGTGTCGCTGTCGGGCGCGAGCTTGACGACCGTGATCGTGGCCATCACGGTGCCGGAGGTGCCGCGCGTCGTCCGGCTCGTGCGCTCCGTCGTTCTGTCCGTGCGCGAGGAGCCCTACGTGGAAGCGGCGATCGCCGTCGGCACGCGGCTGCCGCTCATCCTGGTGCGGCACGTGCTGCCGAACAGCATTCCGCCGCTCATCGTGCAGGCGACCTATATCTGCGCCTCCGCCATGCTGACGGAGGCGATCTTGAGCTTTCTCGGCGCCGGCACGCCGCCGGAGATCCCGAGCTGGGGCAACATGATGGCGGAGGGGCGGCTGTTCTTCCCCATCGCGCCGCGCATCGTGCTCTTGCCGGGCGTTGCGCTCGCGCTCACGATCCTCGCCGTCAACGTGCTGGGCGACGGCCTGCGCGACCGGCTCGATCCGAAGCTCGCCAAGCGGATGTGAGCATGAACGGGACAGGTGAAGCCATGGACGCGACGCCATGACCGCCTCTTCGCCCGTGCTGGACATCCAGGGGCTGACTGTCCGCCTGCCGGCCGGCGCCGACCGGCTCAACGCCGTCGAGGACGTCTCGTTCGCGGTCGGGCCCGGGGAGATCGTCTGCGTTGTCGGCGAATCGGGATCGGGCAAGTCGGTCACCGCGCACAGCATCATGGGCCTGCTGCCGCCGGGACAGCTCACGCCGACCGCCGGCCGGATCCTGCTCGAGGGCGACGACCTCTTGCGCAAATCGCCCGCCGCGCTGCGCGCGCTGCGCGGCCACCGCATGGCGATGATCTTCCAGGAGCCGATGACGGCTCTCAACCCCGTCATGCGCGTCGGCGAACAGATCGAAGAGGTGCTCGCCATCCACACGAGGTTCGATGCGGCCGCGCGCCGGCAGCGCGTGCTCGACGTGATGCGCTCCGTGCACCTGCCCGACGTCGAACGCCTGATCGACGCCTATCCGCACCAGCTTTCGGGCGGGCAGCGCCAGCGCATCATGATCGCGGCAGCGCTCGTGCTCGACCCGGTGCTGCTGATCGCCGACGAGCCGACGACCGCGCTCGACGTGACCACGCAGGCGCAGATCCTCAAGCTCATCAAGGAGCTCCAGTCGCGCCGCAAGACGGGCGTGCTGTTCATCACGCACGACTTCGGCGTGGTGGCGGAGATCGCCCATCGCGTCGTCGTCATGCAGAACGGCCGCGTCGTGGAGCAGGGCCGTGCCGAGGACGTTCTGCGGCGGCCGCGCCACGCTTATACGCGCATGCTGATCCGCGCGGTGCCCACCCTCACGCCGCCGCAGCGCGCGCCGACCGGCCAGGTGCCGATCGTGCTCGAAGCGCGGCAGCTCGCCAAGACCTACGTCATCGGCGGCTTCCTCGGCCGGCGGCGGGAGGTGAAGGCGGCCGTGAACGTCAATCTCGCGGTGCGGCGGGGCGAAACGCTGGGCGTCGTGGGAGAGTCCGGCTCCGGCAAATCGACGGTGGCGCGCTGCATCGCCCGCCTCATCGAGCCGAGCGCCGGGGCAATCCTGCTCGAAGGCACCGACGTCGCCAAGCTGACGACGGGCGCGCTGCGGCCGCACCGCAAGCGCGTCCAGATCGTCTTTCAGGACCCCTATCGTTCGCTCAATCCGCGACGCACCGTCGGCGCCTCGATCATCGAAGGGCCGATGAACTTCGGCGTGCCCCGCGAGGCCGCGCTCGCGCGCGCCCGGGAGCTGATGCGGCTCGTCGATCTCGACCCCGACGCGCTGTCGCGCTACCCGCACCAGTTTTCCGGCGGCCAGCGCCAGCGCCTGTGCATCGCCCGCGCGCTGGCCCTCGAGCCCGAAATCCTCATCGCCGACGAGGCGGTCTCCGCGCTCGACGTATCGGTGCAGGCGCAGGTGCTGCAGCTCCTCGACGACGTGCGGCGCCGTTTCAACCTCGCTCTTCTGTTCATCACGCACGATCTGCGCGTCGCGGCGCAGGTGTGCGATCGCATCGTCGTCATGCAGAACGGCGAAATCGTCGAGGAAGGCGTCACGGCGGAGATCTTCCGCAATCCGCGGCATCCGTATACACGCGCGCTGTTCGAGGCCGCGCCCGGACGCGCGTTCGCGTTCGGCGCGTTCGAGACGGATTGACGCAAGGCGAAAGGCAGACCCGATGCTGGACTTGTTGCCCGGCGCCCAGAAGGCCGGCGCGCTTCTCAAGGAACGGCGCGAGACGATCGTCGTCGCCGAAGCGGCGAGCGGCGGCCTCATCGCGGCCGCGCTCCTCGCCGTGCCGGGCGCGTCGGCCTATTTTCTCGGCGGCGCGGTGCTCTACACCCGGCAGGCGCACGAGCTGATGCTGGACCTCTCGGACGAGGATCTCGCCGGCATGCGGCCGGCGACGGAGGCCCACACGCTCGCGGTGGCGCGCCGCGCCCGCGCGCGCTTCTCGGCCACGTGGTGCCTCGCCGAGCACGGCGCCGCCGGCCCGACCGGCAACCGCTACGGCGACGCGCCCGGGCACTCCTGCCTCGCGCTCGCGGGCCCGGTGGAACGCACGCTCACGATCGCGACCGGGAGCGCCGACCGGCCGGCGAACATGCAGGCCTTCGCCCGCGCGGCGCTCGACCTCCTTGTCGAGGCGCTGACGCGCTGAGGCGCCCGCGGCGGCGTCACACCTCGTCCTCGGCCACCGCCTCGCTCCACGGCATATGGGGTTCGGCCGCGCCCTCGTTGCGGCCCGCGGCGCGCTTCACCGCGCCCGCGATGGTGAAATGCGCGGGATAGGCCGTGCGCTCGACCTCGAGGGTCGCAAAGCGCGTCGCGAGCGCCGCGCGCACGCCCTCCGGCAGGTCGCGGTCGACCACCACGCGCGCGCCGCCGGAGACGTCGATGCGCGGGGCGTGGAAGGCGTCCTCCAGGCTCACCCCGTTCGCCAGCATGATCAGGAGCTGGAACACCGCCGGCATGATCTTGCGCCCGCCGGAGCCGCCGATCGCCACCGCCTGCTCGCCGCCGACCATGATGGCCGGGCAGTAATTGCACAGCGCCCGCTTGCCCGGGCCGAGGCTGTTCGGTCCGCCGCGCCGCGGATCGAACCAGTTGATCGCATTGTTGAGCAAAATGCCGGTCGAGGGCGACAGGAAGCGCGATCCGAAGATCGACAACAGCGTCTGCGTCAGCGCCACCATGTTGCCGTCGCGGTCGACCACGGAAATGTGCGTCGTCGTGGAGGTGACGGCGGTCGTCGCCGTATCGCCCATCGTGTCGAAGCGTTTCTGCCAGGCCTCATTCAACGACGCGGCAATCGCCGTGAACGCCTCCGCATCGAGCGCGGGCCCGTCCCCGCGCGGCGACCAGCGGCGGGCCAGCGCCTCGAAGGCCTGGATCATGGTCGGGCCGCCGCTGAGTTCCGGCAGCACACTGATCCGATGCCCGTTGTGATCGACGCTGCGCGGCGCAACCACGCGCGGCTCGCAGGCCGCGAGATCCGCCTCCGTGACGCAGCCGCCGGCCGCGCGCAGATCGTCGCAGAGCGCCCGGCCGATCGGCCCGCGGTAGAATGAATCGGGGCCGTCCGCAGCGATGGTCGCGAGCGTGCGGGCGAGCGCCGCATTTGGCAGCCGCAGGACGGGATCGGCCTCCACGGCCGGCGGCGGCACAGGCGGGGCCCCGCCCGGCAGAAAAACCGCGCGGCAGCCGGGATCGCGCGAAAGATGCGCGTAGGCCGTCGCAATCTCAAGCAGCATGTACCAGTCGACCACCGGCCCCTCGGCCGCCAGCGCAGCGGCGGGCGCGACGAGATCGCCCCACGGCTTGCGGCCGAACAGGCGATGCGCCGCATGCACGCCCGCGAGCACGGTCGGCGCGGCGGCGGCGGTCGCCCCGACGAGGTTGCGGTCGTCCTTCACCCGCGGCCAGCCGAACAGGTCGCCGCCGCTCCCTTCGATCAGCGGATAATCGGCAGGGTCGAGCGCAAGCGGCGCACGCGCGCCGAAATCGATGACCGTGATCCGGTCCGCTCCTGCATCCCGCACGAGCATCGCCCCGGTCCCGCCGATGCCGCTCATCCACGGCTCCAGCACCCCCACTGCAAAGGAGGTGGCGACCGCGGCGTCGACCGCGTGGCCGCCTTGCGCCAAGACGCGCGCGCCGATCTCCGAGGCCAGGCGATGCTGGCTCACGACGATGCCGCCGGCGGACGCCACGGCGGGCTTGCGCACGCTGTGGCGCAGCGAAAGGTTCGGCGACAGGCCGGGTGCTGGATGCTTCATGGCGCCTTTTTCCTGGATCGGAGCGAAAGAGGACATCAGGGCTCGCGGCCCGCGCGCTCGGCCAGACGGCGATCGTAGTCGAGCACGGCCTGCAGCAGAACCTGCGCGCCGGCGGCGCACTGCTCCTTGGAGGAGAATTCGGCCTCGTTGTGGCTGATGCCCCCGCGGCTGGGCACGAAGATCATGGCGGTGGGCGCGACCCGCGCCACATAGGCGGCGTCGTGCCCCGCGCCGGAGACGATGTCGCGCGTCGCGTATCCGGCGGCCGCGGCGGCGGCGCGCACGGATGCGACGCAGTCGGGATCGAAGCGCACCGGCGGCGCGTCGGCGATGCGCTCCATGCTGACGCGAAGGCCGAGCGGATCGCAGATTTCGGAGAGCGACGCGACGAGCGCTCTTTCCATGGAGTCGAGCACGGCGCTCTCCGGATGGCGCAGGTCCACGGTGAGGAACACCTCGCCGGGCACGACGTTGCGCGAGTTCGGCCTCACCTCCATCATCCCCACGGTGCCGACGGCAAGCGGCGCATGCGCGAGCGCGATCGCATCGACCCGATCGACGAGGCGCGCGGCGCCGAGCAGCGCGTTCCTGCGCATGTGCATCGGGGTCGCGCCGGTGTGGGCGTCCTGACCCGTCACCAGGACTTCGTACCAGCGCAGCCCCTGCACGCCGGTCACGACGCCGATGTCCTTCCCTTCCATCTCAAGGATGGGCCCCTGCTCGATGTGGAGCTCGAAGAAGGCCGACAGCGGATGCCGCCCGCACGGCTCCTCGCCGCGATAGCCGATCGCCTCGAGGGCCGCGCCGAAGCTCACCCCGTCCCGGTCCGTGCGCGCCGCCGCCCAGTCGCGCGTGAACACGCCGGCGAAGACGCCGGAGGCCGTCATCGACGGGGCGAAGCGCGCGCCCTCCTCGTTCGTCCAGTTGACGATCTCGATCGGCGCATAGGTCTCATAGCCGGCTTCCACGAGGGTGCGCACGGCTTCGAGCGCGGCGAGGACGCCGAGCGCGCCGTCGAACTTTCCGCCGGTCGGCTGCGTGTCGAGATGGCTGCCGAAGGCGATGGGGGGCAGATCGTTGCGCTGCCCCGCGCGGCGGGCAAACATCGTGCCCATGTCGTCGACGGTGACGGTGAGGCCGAGCGCCTCGCACCGCGCCTTGAACCAGTCGCGCACCTGCCTGTCGAGGTCGGTGAGGGTCAGCCGGCAGACGCCGCCCTTCGCCGTGCCGCCGATGGCGGCGGCCTCCATGAGGTCGCTCCACAGCCGCTCGGCGTCGACGACGAGATTGCGCATCCGAAAACGCCCTTTCACCCGCGCGGGGCGGTGACGCCCGACCACAGCGCCCGGCTCACCCGCAGATACTGCGGCGGACGGTCGACCTCCCCGCCGAGCTGGCGCGCCGCCTCCCAGGCCCAGTGCGGATCGTCGAGGAATGCGCGGCCGATCGCCACCATGTCCGCCCGGCCTTCAGCGACGATCGCCTCCGCCTGCCGCGGCGCCGTGATGAGCCCGACGACGCGCGTGGCGAGGCCCGTCTCGCGCCGCACGCGCTCGGCAATGGGCACGTTGTAGCCGGCCGTCGTCGGGTTGCGGACGTCCGCCGTCACCCCGCCGGACGAAACGTCGACGTAATCCATTCCGGCCTCCTTAAGGCCGCGCGCGAAGGCCACCGCATCGTCCGGCGTCAGACCGCCCTCGATCCAGTCGCTGCCGGTGATGCGCGCGCCGAGCGCTATGCCGCGCGGCACCACCGCGCGCACCGCCTCGACCAGCTCGAACAGATAGCGCCATCCCGCCTGGCGGCCGGGACCGTATTCGTCGCTGCGGCGGTTCGAGATCGGCGACTGGATGCTGTGCAGCATGTAGCCGTGCGCCATGTGCAGCTCGATGGCATCGAAGCCGATGCGCACCGCGCGCCGGGCGGCGTTGACGAACAGTTCGGGCAGGCGCGCGAAGTCCTTTGCGGTCATCTCGCGGGGCGCCGGCCAGTCCGCCCCGTAGGGGATGGCGGACGGCGCCATCGTCTCCCATGGCTCGTCGCCGCCGTTGCGCTTGAGCCCCTTGCCGCCCTCCCAGGGGCGCTGCGACGAGGCCTTGCGTCCCGCGTGAGCGAGCTGGATGCCGAACTTGCTCGTGCCGATGCGCCGGCAATGGGCGATGACGCGCGCGAGCGCCGCCTCGTTGGCGTCGCTGTAGAGGCCGAGACATCCGTGGGTGATGCGCCCAAAGCGCTCCACATGCGTCGCCTCGATGACGACGAGGCCCGCGCCGGAATTGGCCAGCATGCCGAGATGCGTCAGGTGCCAGTCGTCGGCGCAGCCGTCATTGGCGCTGTACTGGCACATCGGCGAAACGACGATGCGGTTCTTCAGTTCGAGATCGGCAATCTTGATCGGCGAGAACAGAGCGCTGGTCATGGATGTTCCGCTGCGATGTCGGTGGAATGAGATCGATCCGGAGAGGAGGCGAACTTGCGCGCGCCGGTACGCCGTCAATCCGCGCCGAGGCGCATGATCGCGAGCGCCAAGGCTTGCGCACGCGGCACGACGGTGTCCAGTTCGAGATATTCATCGGGGCTGTGGGCCCGGCCACCGACCGGTCCCACCGCGCAGATGGTGGGCGCGCCCACCGCCGCCGCGAAGCCGGAATCGGCGCAGCCCCCCGTGAACTGGCTCTCGACCGGCGTGCCGAGCGCGGCGCTGCAGGCCGCATAATGCTCGAACAGCGCCTGCGACCGCTCGCCCGGAACGAGCGGCAGGAACTCGGCCGCGATCTCGATCTGCGCGCGCGAGCCCGGCACGAAGCTCGTGCGCACGATGCGCTCGATTTCCGCCATCGCGGCGTCCCGATCCGCCGGCGTGACGAAGCGCAGGTCGACCTCGGCCTCGGCGAACGGCGCGACGGTGTTGACGGTCTGTCCGCCGGCGATCTTGCCGACATTGACGGTGACGCCCTTGTCGAGATCGGTGAGCGCGTGAAGCGCCGTGATCTTGCGCGCGAGCTCCTCGATCGCGCTGATGCCGTCGCCGAAATTGGCGCCGGAATGCGCCGCCTTGCCGGCGACCGCGAGGCGCATGAAGATGCCGCCCTTGCGGCCGGTGACGACGGCGTTGTGCGGCCGGCCCGGCTCGGCGTTGAACACCGCGCGCGCCTTGCGCGCCTCGGCTTCGATGAGCGGGCGGCCGGAGGGCGATCCGATTTCCTCGTCGGCGGTGAAGAGGCCGACGACCGGCGCAGGCGCGGCCCCGGCGCGCTTGAGCGCCGCCAGCACGAACGCGTTCATCACGAGGCCGGCCTTCATGTCGCAAACCCCGGGGCCGTAGGCGCGGCCGTTCTCGATCCGGAACGGGCGGCGCGAGGCTTCGTCCTTCGGAAACACCGTGTCCCGATGGCCCATGACGAGGATGGTGCTGTTCGACGCGGCGCCGGCGCCGTTCGTCACCGTCGCCCGCAGAGCGTCGCCGAAGCGCGCGTTGGGAATGGTTTCGCACGGAATTCCGTGGCTCTCGAGAAAGGAGCGCAGGTGTGCGCCTACCTTGTCGACCCCCGCCTTGTCGTAGCTGCCGCTGTCCGTGTTCACGAGCGTCTCGAGCAGAGCGAGCATCGCGCCCCGCTGATCGGCGAGCCAATCGAGTACGGCCTTTTCCCTCTGCCCCACATCCGCCATGGCGCCCAACCCTGTCGCTCGTCCAAGCTGCGCCCGAGTTTGAGCACGATGCACCGGCCGCCTCAAGCCGCTCGCGCGCGGATCTCCAATGCGGGCCGCCTTCATTCCGCCAAGGAACAGGTGACTGATGACGGCGGGAGCGACAGACCGCCATGGATCGGCGGACGGCGCCCCCGCGCCGACCGGGCGCGGTGGTTCGCGCTACGCGTCGCTTCCGCGCCGCGCCGATCCGGCTCACCCAGGAGGATTCGACATGGCAAGGCTGGGGTTGGCACTAACGGCAGCGGTGGCCGCGCTGGCGCTCGGGGTCGCCGCGACGACGGTCCTCGCGCAGCAGACGGGGAACCGGGATGCCGGCGCGACGTCCGCCCAGGCTTCACCACCCGAAGGCCGGCGCGAGGCAGGCGGGGGCGGGCGCGATCGCGAGACGTGGGACGAATGGTCGGAGCGTCGCCGCGGCGACGCCGAGGAGGATTCCGAAGGCGATGACCGCCCCATGATGCGCGGCGAGCGCGGCTTCGACGATCGGCGGGAGGAGCGGGGAAGCCGCGGCGGCTTCGGACGCTGGGACGAAGACGGCCCGGACGGGCCTCGCGGCTTTGCGGGACCCGGCCCGCGCGGGCCGATGATGATGATGATGATGGCTCCGCATGGGCTCAGACTGCTTTGCAGCCCGCGCAGCGAGCGAATAATGAATTTCATGCTCGATCGCCTCGAGCGCTTGACGCAGCCGACGGAAGCGCAGCGCGTGGCGCTCGAAAGGCTGAAGGATGCGGCCGCGAGGGCGCGCGAGACGGCGCAGGCGGCCTGTCCCAGCGGGCCTCCCCCGCTCACGCCGACGGGCCGGCTCGCCGCGGCGGAAAAGCACCTCGAGGCCTTGCTCGCGGCGGTGCGCATCGTGCGTCCCGCGCTCGAGGAATATTACGGCATGCTGAACGACGAGCAGAAGGCGCGCTTCTACGCGTTGCGGCCGTGGGCGGCCTGGCATGAGCGGCTCGACCGCTGGCGGCGCGATCGCTGGGATCGGCGCGGCGCGGAGGAGCCGCGCCAGGGCCGGCGCGAAGAAGGCCGATGGCGCGAGCGCGAACGCGATCGCTGGAGCGAGCCCGACGACGGTCCACGCGGTGACCGCTGGCGCGACCGCCAGGATCGCGACCGCGACGGCTGGCCCGATCCGTGGCGGGGTCGGCTGTAAGAACGTTTTCCGAACGCAGCCTGCGCGGGCGAAAAGCCCGCACAGGCATTTGCATCGAATGCGGCGATGCCGCCTCGGCCGATGCAGGATCGACCACCCAGGTTCAGTTCAGCTCGACCGGAACCTCCTGCACGGTCTTGCGCCACTTCGTCATTTCCGCCTTGAGCCAGTTCTGCGTTTCCTCGATCGAGGCGGCCGGGAAGATGTCCGTGCCGGTCTTGGCCGCGGCTTCCTTCACGAAGTCGTCGTTCACGGCGTCCGTGAACGCCTTGTAGAGCGCGCGCATGATCTCCGGCGGCGTGCCGGCAGGCGCGAACAGCGCGGACCAGTTGCCGGTGCCGACGTCCGGATAGCCGAGCTCGGCGAAGGTCGGATATTCCTTGAATCCCTCGAGCCGTTGGGTGACGTTCGAGAGCACGCGAACCGTGCCGGCCTTCACCTGCGGAATCGTGATCGGCGTGCTCAGCAGCGTGACGTTCACTTCGCCGTTGACGATGCCCTTCACCATCTCGCCGGCGCCGCCCTTGTAGGGGATGTGGATCATGTCGAGCTGGGCGCGCTTGGCCAGCAGGGCGGTATCGAAGTGCGGGAAGCTGCCGATGCCGGAGCTGGCGTAGCGCACCTTGCCCGGATTCTTCCTGGTGTAGTCGATAAATTCCTGGAACGTCTTGGCCGGGAATCCGGCATTGGCGAGAAAGACGTTCGGCGTCACCAGGAGGCGAGCCACCGCCACGATATCCTTGTCGAAGTTGAAGGCGAGCTTTTTGGTGAACAGAACCGGCGTGATGCAGTTCGTCGTCACGTTGCCGATCATCAGCGTGTAGCCGTCCGGCTTTGCGTGCGCCAGCTCCTCGAGCGAGATGATGCCGCCGGCCCCCGGCTTGTTCTCGATCACGATGTTGGCGCCGAGCGCGACCCTGGCTTTTTCCGATACGAGCCGGGCCGCGTAGTCAGTGGCGCCGCCGGGCGCGTAAGGAACCAGAATTCTGATCGGTTTGGACGGATACTTGTCCTGCGCGGATGCGGCCTCGGCCGCAAGGCCGAGCGCGAGAACCGCGGCTGCGGCCATGAATTTCGCCATCGCTCCCATAGGGCTCCTTTTCCTCCCATGATTATGTGGTCTTGGATCACGTCTTGTTTTCGACGTTTCGTTGCTTGTGTGGAGGACGTCGCCCCAGGCGAAGCACCGCGCATTCCCCCGCGGCGTCGCCTGCCAAGACACTCATAAACGGACGTCCCCCGCTCGTGGCGGACCACTGCGCCGAGCGTTGGTCATTGGCGCTAGCATCCTCGCGATCGGAACCCGCTGTCAATCGATGCGCAGGGACTCGCGACAACTTTACGTGATCGGGGGGAATGCCGGATCGGCGTGTCGCGCTTGCGAATGCAGCGCCGCGTGCAACGCGCGCTCGTGCCGTCGACTGCGCCCGCGACGATCGACCGGATCGAGCGCCTGCCCTCGCGCGAACAGGCGGCCGACTAACGCCCGGCGGCGTAACCCTGCATGCCGCGCGGATTGGCCGCAGCGCGGCGGCGGCGGCCGAGACGAGAGGCTGCGGTGAGGCGCCCTTCCGACCAGTCCGGACCGACCTCGACCACGTGGCCGCGGCGTCTCAGCTCGGAGATCGTTTCAGCCCGCAGGCGCCCCTCGACCACCAGCACGCCCGGGCGCGCGGTGCGCGGCCAGAACGAGATCGGGAAGTGCTCGGAATGCCAGGCCGGCGCGTCGATCGCCTCCTGCAGATTCATGTTCGCATGGACGTGCCGCAGAAAGAGCTGCGCGTTCCACTGATCCTGCTGGTCGCCGCCGGGCGAACCCCAGACGAGATAGGGCTCGCCGTCGCGCAGGGCGAGCGTGGGCGAGAGCGTGGTGCGCGGGCGCTTCCCGGGCGCGAGGCTCGCCGGATGGCCCTCCTCCAGCCAGAACATCTGCGCGCGCGAACCCAGGCAGAAGCCGAGCTCGGGAATGACCGGCGAGGATTGCAGCCAGCCGCCCGAAGGCGTCGCCGAGATCATGTTGCCTTCGCGGTCGATGATGTCGAAGTGCACCGTATCCCCGCGCACCGGCCCCATGGGGCCGACGGTCGGCTCCCCGGCGCCGAGCCGACCCACGGTCGGCTCCCCCGCACCGGCCGCACCCGGCACATCCTCGGCGCGGCGCAGCTTCACAACGGCGCCGAACCCTTCGACGATGCCCGGCCTCTGCTCGAGCGAGGCCTCGCTTCCCACCAGCGCGCGGCGCCGGTCGTTGTAGGCGTCGGACAGGAGCGTCGCGATCGGCACGTCGACGAAGTCGGGATCGCCGTAGAATTTCTCGCGGTCGGCGAAGGCCAGCTTGGCGCATTCCACCTGCAGGTGAATGAAATCCGCGCTCGTGGGGTCGAGGCCATCGAGGTCAAAACCCTTCAGCAGAGCAAGCTGTTGCAGGAGCACCGGGCCCTGGCTCCAGACGCCAGCCTTGCAGACGGTGTAGCGCCCGTAGTCATAGGTCAGCGGCGCTTCGACGCGCGGCTTCCAGCGCGCCATGTCGTCGCCGGTCAACACACCGGAGTGCGGCTCGCCGCTCGTATCCATGACCTTCTGCGTGCGGCAGAAGCGATCGATCGCCTCGGCGACGAAGCCTTGCGACCAGATGGTCCGCGCCCGCTCGATCTGGCGGACGCGCTCGCCACCCGCGGATTGCGCCTCGCGCAGCAGGCGCCTGTAGGTCTCGGCGAGAACCTTGTTGGTGAACAGGCTCCCGGGCGGCGGCACGTCGCCGTGCGGCAGATAGATTTCGGCCGAGGTCGGCCAGTGCGTCAGGAACAGCTCCTTCACGGAGGCGATGGTGGCGCTTGCGCGCTCGACGAGCGGGAAACCGTGCTCGGCATAGCTGATCGCCGGCGCCAGCACATCGGCGAGCGTCATCGTGCCGTAGTCGCGCAGGATGAGCATCCAGGTCTCGAACGCGCCGGGCACGCAGGCGGCGAGCAGCCCGGTGCCCGGCACCATGTCGAGACCGAGCCGGTCGCGATAATGGGCGATGGTCGCGCCGGCGGGCGCGGGGCCCTGGCCGCAGATCACTTCGGTCCGCCTGCGGCGGACGTCATAGAGAATGACCGGCACGTCGCCACCCGGGCCGTTGAGATGCGGCTCCACGACCTGGAGCGTGAACGCCGTCGCCACCGCGGCATCGAAGGCGTTGCCCCCGCGCTCCAGCGTTCCCATGCCG
Source organism: Variibacter sp. (assembly GCA_019689555.1). Taxonomy (GTDB): domain Bacteria; phylum Pseudomonadota; class Alphaproteobacteria; order Rhizobiales; family Xanthobacteraceae; genus JADGHE01. The sequence continues at coordinate 24,262 of JADGHE010000007.1, forward strand.
ACCGCCGTGGCGATCCAATGCGTGGAGGCGACAACGCCGAACGTGCCCTCGATCTCGGGGCGCGTGGTGAAGCGGCCTTGATTGATGTTCGTCATGGGGCGCCCCCGGACGGTGAAAAAGCACTGCATCACAAGTCAGGCCCGACGCCAACACCCTTGCGGGATGCTCCGCGCAAGGGCGCTGCACCTTGCCTGTCTTCGAAATCAGGAACGATTGCCGGCGAGCGGCGGCGCCTCGCCCTGCGCTGTCGGGCCGTGCTCGCGGCCGACGGCGCGCCATGCATTGATTTCGCGGACCAGGTCGCGCATCTGCGCCATGATCTGATCCTCGCTGTAATATTTTCGCCACCGCCCGCTGCGATAGAGCGCGAGCAGATGTGCACGCCGACGTTCCGCCAGGGATCGCCAACGCCGCGCCATGTCGTCCCGGCCCTGCTGCGCCTTCCCGTCCAACATCGAGGCTACTCGCACTGAAATACGCCCGCCGATGCGCTATCGGCCCGTCGCGAAATCATCAAGAGCGGGCGGCGAACACGGTTAAACGCCCGCGCGAGGCGCTGCGCGAAAGCCTGGGCGCTTCGACAGCGCGTCGCAATCGGGTGCGCCGTGACGGCGACCCCGAACTTACGCCCGGTTCGTCACGCGCTTTCGTCATGCGCAGTTGTCGGGAAAGAGCGGGCTCGCTCGTTGCGGGCGCGGGCGAGACTTGGGCGTCGAGGGTGGGCTCGGCTGCAACCGGCGCTTGATAGGCGACCCCGATCCCGGCGCCGTCGACCGGTCGGGATCGATCCCGCGCGTCGACGCGCTGTCCTCGCGCAGCCGCTCGGACAAAAAGAGGCTCGTGAGCACGCCGGCCTGCGCGACGATGACGACCGCGCCGATGTCGCGGCATAGGCCAGCTTGCAGGCGGGAAAAGCCGCGAGCCGCTCCCCGAGCCAGGCGGCAAGGGACAGCCGCGCCTTCGTGGGCGCAGGACCGCTCTCGGCTTCGATTGCGGCCATCAGCTTTTCCCAGGCGCGGGCGGACGGAGCGCCGGGCGTCTCGTTGAGATAAATGGTTTCGACGAGGCGCTCTCTTAAGATCTCACCTTTGTCCTTCTTCTGAAGCGCGACCTCGGGGGTGTCGGAAAAGTCTTCAAATGCCGCCGCCGTCTCCGCGTTCAACGTCTGGTCCCGCCGCCGGCGCGGAGCCGAAAGGACCTTGAACCGCGCAATGGCGAGCAGCCATGTGGAGACCGCCGACCGCGCCTCGAAGCGCCCGGCCTGACGCCAGACATCGAGGAACACTTCGCTGATCAGATCTTCCGCCAGGGCCGGATCGTTCACGAGCCGCAGCACGAACCGGTAGGCCCGCACGTGGTGCCTGGCGAAAAGCACCTGCATGGCCAGCCGATCGCCGCTCGCAATCCGCCCAATCAGAACTTTGTCCGATGTGGTCTGCATCGCGGCGGTGGCCGGCTCGTGAAGTTAGTCGCGGGGAGAACCTTCCCGGTTCAAGAGCCGGGAGGAACTCGACTGAAACGGCCGAGACTGCCTGCGATGCCGACGCAAGCCGCCGGAATGTAAGGGATGAACGCTAAACGCCCCCCGTTTCGCCCCGGCGGGCCCCCGTCCGTCCCGGTTAAATTGCCCCTGAACGGAGGGGAAATCAAACGCAAAGCATGCGCATCAAGGCGCGGCGGCGCGCAGCCCGCGCCGCGGGCGGATCGGCCGCGCCTGCGCCCGCGCCGGCCGGCGGACCGGCGCGAGCACTCCGGGCTCAGTAGTGCCGGATCTGGAAGTAGCCGTCGTTGCTTCCGTAGGTGAAGCCCTGCTCATAGCGGGCGAGAAAGTCCGCGAACACCTCCGGATAACGCCGGCCGCCATCGGGATCGACGATGCCCATGCGCGTTCCCTCGGCGGTGCCGTCCCCGGAGATCGCATAGACGATGCGCGAGTGGCGGCCCGAAAAGTCGAGGTTCATGGTGCCGACCCAGAGCAGGCCATAGGCCCGCAGCATGTCGGCCCAGCGTTCGATCGTCGGGTTGGCCATGGGCTCGTGGCGCAGATTGGCCGCGCGCAGGAACGGCACGAACTCTCCCGGCGGCAGGGGCTGGTTGTTGTCGACCATCCTTGCGTATTTCTCGCCGATGCGCGCCACCGCCTCGCGAATGCCCATGGACGACTGCTCCCGCCAGCCGCGCATCATCGCATAGACCGTCGCCCAGCAGACGAGGGAGGTCGGCTGGGCGATCACGTCGACGATTCCCGGCACGACGTAATCGAGCGCCTGCGCCGGCGGAGGCGCCGGCCGCGGACTCGGACCGGGGCGCGGGCCGGCCCCGTCCGGAACAAAGACGACGTCGCCCGGATAGATGAGGTTGGGATCGGGGCGGCGCGCGCGAAATCCCGCATTGTTCGGATGATTGTAGATGGCCTGCCACGACGGCACGCCGAAACGCCGGGCAATGGCGCTCAGCGTATCTCCCCGCTGCACGGTGTACTGCATCGCCGTCCCTCCGACGACCGGTCGCCGTGGCGGGAAAGGGCCTGCCGCGCGCCACGGGCCCCAGGCTACACCGGCGCTGCATCGCCGGCCACTTCGCTTATTCGTCTCCGATCGGCCGCGAGAGGTTCATTTGCGCGCGGGCCGACGCTCGGCCAGGGTGTGAGGCCGGTCGCCCCGCGCATCCTCGTCGATGACGAAACAGGCGTAATAGCGCTCGGCGGGAATGCGCCGGCTCGTCGCGCACCGGTGAAACACGGCGAGATCGCGCTCGCTCTCGTAATAGAGATACGGCGCGATGAGATAGCGGACCTCCCCGTCGAAGGTGCTGCCGAACCGGTCGATCTTGCCCTTCAGATCGGGCTCGATCTCCAGGATGGCGCTGCGCAGCGATTCGCCTTCGATGAAGTTGTCGGGCAATTGGTCGAAGGGCCCGTCAAAGTAATTGTTCGCGCGCGCATTCGCCTCCAGGACCCCGATGAGGATTTTCCGCTCGCGACGATGGTCCCGGTAGAAAGCGAACCCCGTGCGCTGGCCGATGAGGATGCGATCGCCGACGCGCGAAGGCTTGAGTTCGTCGGGCACGGGCACGGTCTCGTCGAGCAGGTAGTGGAAGAGCTTGAGCCGCGAGTTGTAGACGAGGAAGAAGCGCATCGCCGATTCGTCGAACACCGGCCCGATGTACCGCTCGTCCGGCCCCAGCAGGCCGGGCGGCGGCGCGACGCCGGAGAGATCGTTCAGCTCGAAGACGACGCTCTTGCCGCGGAACGCAATCCGGTAGGCGAGCGGCCCCACCTTCTCTACCGTCACGCCGTCCGCCGCGCCGAGCAGCTTGTGAATTCCCTCGTCCTCGCCCGCCGCGCCCGCGCCCTCGACGCCATAGGCGAAGTGCACCTTGCCCTCGTCGCGCGTGCCGTTCTCCAGGCGGATATTGCCGCTGTAGGGCACGCCGCCCTGGTAGAAGCGGAAATAGTAGTAGTTCTCCGTCGGATAGACCTTGACGCGATCGGGCAGGCTGTCGAGCACGAAGGCGAACACCGCCATCGCGTCGCCCGGGTCGAGGTCGCTTCGCCGCGTGACCCGCTCGATGTATGACTGGTTCGTTTCGAGCCGCGGCGCATCCGCGGCGTTCTCCGCGGCCGCCGCGGCGAAAACGCAGGCGAGCCCGAGGAGGAGGGCACCGCCCGCCCGCCGCAAGGTGGAGAGCACGGAAGACAATCGCATCAAGCTACCTCGCTCGCGCACGGCAATCCCGCCCTGGCGTTTGCCGACAAGATTGGGTACCGAAAGCCCCTTCCGGCGACCTTCGACACCCCCGCACCCATGGCAAGCCCGACGACCCAAATTATGGCAGGCCTCACGACCCCGGACCCGCAGCCTCCGGCGACGCAGCCGGCTCCCGAGCTCACCATCGTGGTGCCGACCTTCAACGAGCGCGCCAATGTGCCCATGGTGGTCGAGCGCGTGCGCAAGGCTCTCGCCGGTGTCGCCTGGGAGATTATTTTCGTCGACGACGATTCGCCCGACGGCACCTCGGCGGTCGTCCGCGAGCTCGGTGCGCGGGACGCGCGCGTGCGCGGCATTCGCCGCGTCGGCCGCCGCGGCCTTGCCGGCGCCTGCATCGAGGGCATGCTCGCGAGCCAGGCCCGCTACATCGCCGTGATGGACGCCGATCTCCAGCACGACGAGCGCGCGCTCGTGGACATGCTGGAGCTTCTGCGCGCCGGCCAGCACGACCTGGTGATCGGCAGCCGCTACGTTTCGAACGGCAGCGCCGGCGGCCTGTCGCCGAAGCGGCTCGCCTCCAGCCGGCTCGCCGGCCTCCTCGCGCGCTGGCTTCTCGGGATTCCCGTCAGCGACCCCATGAGCGGCTTCTTCATGCTGCGCCGCGAGGTGCTCGACGAGACGGCGCCCCGGCTCGCCACGCAGGGCTTCAAAATTCTTGCGGACCTTCTCTCCTCGGCGGGAAGCAAGGTGCGCGTCGCCGAAATTCCCTACGACTTCCGGCCGCGCCTGCACGGCACCAGCAAGCTCGACGCGCAGGTGGTGCTCGACTTTCTCGGCCTGCTCGCCGCGAAGGCAACGGGCAATGTCGTTCCCGTGCGGTTCGTAAGCTTCCTGCTCGTCGGCGCGACGGGCATCATTGTCCATCTCGCGGCCCTGAAGGCCGCGCTCGCGACGCTCGGCCTCGAATTCGGGGCGGCGCAGTCGCTCGCCACCCTGGTCGCGATGACCAGCAACTTCTTCCTCAACAACGCCCTCACCTACCGCGATCAGCGCCTCACCGGCCTTGCCGCGCTCAAGGGGCTCGCCGCGTTCTACGCCATCTGCGCCGTCGGCGCCGTGAGCAACATCGGTGTGGCGACGTGGCTCTACAGCAACGAGCCGATCTGGTGGCTGGCGGGTCTGTCGGGTTCGGTGGTCGGCGCGGTGTGGAACTACACGCTGTCGAGCGCCCTGGTGTGGCGAAGGTAAGGAAGCGCGGCATCCGGCCCACGGGGCTGCGCGCCTTGCGGACGCCGCCGCCTGCCGGAGGCTAACCGGGAAACGGCGTCGCGATCTCGCCGGACTTGAATTCGTCCGGATAGAGAATGACCTGTCGGCCCGGCCGCATGAACTGGTCGATCCCGTCGTCCGTCACGTTGCGGTACTGCACCCAGATGATGCGCGAGCGCTCCCATTCGCCCTGCGGGCCGAACCTGATGTCGCCGACGACGGTCTTGAACGTCGCCTGGTGCATGTAGCGGGCGAGCGCCGCCTGATCGATCGCGCCGACGGTTTCGACCGCCTGCTGCAGCACTTCCATTTGTGCATAGGCGAACGGCGGGACGTAAAGGCCGAGGGCGTCCGTGCCGGCCTCGGCCGCACGCGCCCGATAGCGCGCGAGGAAGCGCTCGATGCCGGGGAAATTCATGGTCGGCTCGGGCGAATAGATGTCGTGCGCCACGATGCCGTTGAGCCGCGAGCCGAGCTTCGCCTTGACGGCGGCGAGCTGGACGCCCGTCATCTTGCCGCCGACCATCCTCGCCTCGAGGCCGACCGCGCGCGCGGCATTCACCAGCCGTACGCAATCCGTCGGGTAAAGGGAGAAGAACACGATGTCGGGTTCCGCGGCCTGCAGCCGGCGCATCAGCGGCGCGGGGTCCTCAACATCCTTCGGACACACCTCGTCGAAGACGATGCGGAAGCCGTGCGCGGCGGCCGTCTCGCGCGCGCCGGTCATGATCATGGCCTGGTTGGCGTCGTCGCCGCGCAACAGCGCGAGCGTCTGCGGCTTCGGGCGCAGCGTCGCGGCGATGTCCATGAAACCCTTGGACATGGCAAGGCGCGCATTCGGGCCGGTCGGCAGCAATTGGAAGTAGCGGTCGTAGTTCAGCTTCTCGTTGATGGCCGTGCCGTGCACGCCGATGAACAGCTTCTGGCGTTCCGCGGCGACCGGCAGGGCCGCGCTCTGGTTGGTGTTGCCGTAGCCGCCGAGGACGAGGTCGACCTTGTCCTCGTCGATGAGTTTTGCATAGAGCCCCGGTACGATCGCGGGGTCGTTGCCGTCGTCATAGTGCACGAATTCGACGGGTCGCCCGAGCAGGCCGCCGCGCGCGTTGATCTCCTCGCGCCAGATCTGATGCGAAAGCCAGGCGGCCTTGCCGCTCTCCGCCTGCTCGCCCGAAAGGTCCGAGCTGTACCCGATGCGGATTGGCTTGCCCGCCGACGCGCTGGTCATCGTTCACTCCGTTCAAGCATTGGCAAAACATGGCGTACAAGATCGCGAGGACGCGCGCGCACGCGGTCGCGGTCCGGCTCCCGGCCGCGGCTCCCGCTGCACCTCACGCAACGCGGTCGCCCTTCTTGATCTGCACGGTGCGGCTGTCGGCCGCCGGCAGCATGTGGGCCGGGTCGCGCGTCACCACCACGTCGATGACGGTCGGCACGTCGCGTTCGTTGATGCCCGTGCGGATTGCGTCGGCCAGCCTGTCGGGGTCCTGCACGCGGATGCCGCGACAGCCCATCGCCTCGGCGATCTTGGCGTAGTTCATCTCGACCAGATCGCTCGACTGATAGCGCTGGCCGTACATCGCGTGCTGCAGCGCCTTGACGTAGCCGGACGCCGCATTGTTGACGACGATCACCGTCGCGTTGGCGCCGCAGCGCCGGGCGGTCTCGAGCTCGCCGAGCGCCATGTTGAATCCGCCGTCTCCGCAGACCGCGACCACCGGCGTGCGCGGGGCCGCGAGCGAGGCCCCGATCGCGCCCGGAAGACCGTAGCCGATCGCGGCGAGGCCGCGGTCGGCGATGTAGCGCCGGCCGCTCGCCTTGGTGTCGTAGAGCAGGCCCGTCCAGTGCGCCGCGAAGCCGCCATCCGCGATCAGAATGCTGTCGGCCGGCATCACGTTGTTGAGCTCGTGGACCAGCCGCGCGACGTTGATCGGCCGCTCCTTCGACGTGAGCCGCGGTGTCGCCTCCTGTCGCCATTGGGCCATGCGGGGGCCAAGCTCGGCGACATAATCGGCGTGCGCGGCCTTCATCCGCTTGGCGTCGGCGTGCAGGGCTTCGCCGAGATCGCGCAGGCCCTCGCGCGCGTCGCCCCAGAGCGCGACCGCCGCCGGCGCGGTGCGACCGAACTCCTCCGCCGCGATGTCGAGGTGGATGATCGGAACATTGGCGGGCAGCAGCGCATAGCGCTTCGTCGCGATCTCTCCGAGTTTGCAGCCGACGACGAGCAGCAGGTCCGCGCTCGCGATGAGGTCGTTGGCGATGCGCGAGTAGCGGCCGAAGAGGCCGGCGGACAGCGGATGCGTGCAAGCGATGGCGCCCTTTCCGCTCATCGTATGGGCGACGGGAATGGCGCAGTCCTCGGCGAGCGCGCGCAGCGCGTCGTAGGCGCCCGAGAGATGGACGCCCCCGCCCACCAGCACCAGCGGACGCTTGGCGGCGGCGAGCAGCCGGGCCGCCCGCTCGATGTCGTCGCGCGCGGGCCGCGTGCGGCGCGCGGGCGCGGCGACCGTCGCCTCGTCGATGTAGAAGTCGCCGGCGGCGAAGGTGTGCTCGCCGTGCGCCACATCCTCCGGCACGTCGAGCAGCACGGGACCGGGGCGCCCCGAGGTCGCGACCGCGAAGGCGCGGCGCACCAGCTCGGGAATGCGGCTCGGCATCTCGATGCGGATCAGCTCCTTGACGGCAGGCCGCAGGATTTCCGTCTGCAGGCACTCCTGCGTCATGTTCTTGTTCGCGTGCAGGCGGTTCGCGTCGCCCGTCAGCACCACCATCGGGGTGCCGGCGTTGAGCGATTCGACGAGGCCGGTGACCAGGTTGGTCGCGCCGGGACCGAGCGTTCCGTCGCAGATGCCGGGCCGGTTGGTCACGCGCGCATAGGCGTCGGCTGCGAAAGCACCGACGCGCTCGTCGTTGATGAGGAAGTGACGCAGCTCGAGCTGGGCGACCGCATCATAGAAGGGCAGGAGCTGGAACCCGCCCATTCCGAACATCGGGCCTGCGCCCGCGATTTTGAGCATCTCGGCGATCGCGCGGCCGCCGTTCATCGTGCCTTCCGGCTTCTGCGTCATCGTGCCTGTCCTCAATCCCTGGTGTTCGCCGCGGATGCGATGATGGCGTCCGCAAACTCCGCAACCGTCATGCCGACCGACGCCCCCGCGGCGCGGGCGCACGCATTGACGACCGAAAGGCGGCCCGTGTCCCAGATCGAGCGGGCATCCCCGATACGCGCCGTGGCGGCCGCGACCGTGGCGGCGGGGATGCCGCGGCTGTCGAGCGCCGGAAGACGGGTCGTGCCCGCGCGGTCGATGCCGATGCCGGCGTCGTGATATACCGCGGCGCGCGCGGCGACGCGCAGCGCATATTCCGGGCGGCCGCCGAGCAGGCCGCCGTGCGAGCCGGTGACCACGATGTGGCCGACATCCTCCGGCCGCACCAGCGCCGCCGAATCGAGACCCCACACCCGCACCGGTCCGTCGCGCAACAGAAATCGACTCTCCTCGTACCGCGGCGGCGAGCGGTCCGACGGAGAGGCCGCGCGCAACATCTGCGCCGCCTCGGCGCAGGGCTGGCCGATGTGGCAGCCCAGCGCAGCCGCCGTCCGGTTGACGGCCGTGAGAACGCCGCGGCGCATCATGTCGGCACCGTCGCCGATGCGCGCCGTATCGTGGCCGACCGCGGCGGCGGCGAGTTCGAGCTCGTCGAGATAGTCGAGGCCCGCGATCCCGGCATCGTCGCGCCCGCGCCCCGCATCGTTGAGGATCACGGCGCGCGCCCCGTCGCGCGCGGCGACATAGGCGGCATAGAGTCCCCCATGCGACCCGGACACCACCACACGGCCGCGGTCGGCCGCAGTGAGCTGCGTGATGCTGTCGCAGATGACGATGTCGGGATCGACCGCGCTCATGATGGATGAAGACACCCCCGGACCGTGCAGGCGCCGCGCCGGACCTTCTTGCCGGCCATCGGAAAAACGGCCCGCACGCGTCCGCGGCCGGAACGGACGGTACGACGATATTCGTATCGAATGTTCCGATCAATGGAAATTGCGTTTCATCAATGTTGATATCGCGGCTGCACTGCCGTTATGATCCGACCAATGCCTTCAGAAATGAAACTCGCGTTTCGATATTTAGCGAAGACGCCTTCAAGGAGACCTAGCCGCCGTGACCTCCGAACCCGCCTTCGGCCAAGGCATTGAGCGCACGGCCGCGGTGCTGCGGGCGCTGAGCAAGCACAGCCGCTCCGGCGCGAGACTCACGGAAATCGCGATGGCGACGGGCCTGAGCAAGTCGACGGTGCACCGCCTCCTCAACGGGCTCATGCATGTCGGCTTCGTCGAGCACGACGAGGCCACCGGGCTGTTTCACCTCGGCTTCGACCTGTTCGTCATCGGCGCCGCCGCCGCAAACCGCTACGGCCTCGTCGACATCGCGCGCCCGAGCCTCGTGCGGCTCGAAAAGCGGACGAACGACACCGTCTTTCTCTCCGTGGCCTCGGGCACCGAAGCGATCTGCATCGACCGCGTGGAAGGCAGCTTCCCCATCAAGGTTCTCACCCTCAATGTCGGCGACCGCCGCCCCCTGGGCGTGGGCGCCGGAAGCCTCGCCCTGCTCGCCTTCCTGCCGGACGCCGAGATCGAGCAGATCATCGAGAGCAACGCGCCGCGGCTCGCGGCCTATCCCAACTACAGCCCCTCGCTGCTGTTCGAAATGGTCGAGGCGTCGCGCCGCCAGGGCTACACTTTGAACGACGGCCACGTGCTGCCCGACATGTTCGCCGTCGGCGTGCCCGTCATGGGCCGCAACAACCGGCCCGTCGCCGCGCTGAGCATCGCCGCCGTTCGCGGGCGCATGCAGGGCGAGCGCCGCGCGAATCTCGTCGGCTGGCTGCGCGCCGAGGCGCGGGCCCTCGAGGAGCGCATCGCGACCCTGACCGAAGGCTTGAGCGACAGCGAGGCCTCGCGCTTCGGCCACCCCGACTACGCCCGCCGTTGAGGCCACCAGACCGCTTTCTCGTTTCCGCCAGGAGGTTTCATTGAGCCGCGTATCCAACCAGGCCGCCCGCGTGCTCGGCATGCTGCGCACCATGCACGTCATCCGCGAGTTCGAGGAGGCCGCCGGCCGCGCATGGCACGCCGGCCATGTCCGCGGCTCCGTCCATCAATATGTCGGGCAGGAGGCGATCGCCGTCGGCGTCTGCGCGAATCTGCGGCCAACCGACTACATCAGCAGCAACCATCGCGGCCACGGCCACTCGATCGCCAAGGGCGCAGACCCCGTCGGCATGATGAAGGAGCTGTTCGGGCGCGCCGACGGTACCTGCGGCGGCAAGGGAGGCTCGATGCACATCGCCGATTTCTCGATCGGCATGCTCGGGGCGAACGGCGTGGTCGCCGACGGCGCGACCATCGCTGTCGGCGCCGCGCAGGCGATCAAGATCCTGCGGCAGGACCGCGTGGCCGTCACGTTCTTCGGCGACGGCGCCATCAATCGCGGCCCGCTCATGGAATCGTTCAACTGGGCGAAGATCTACAATCTTCCGGTGCTGTTCGTCTGCGAGCACAACGGCTATGCGGCGACCACGCGCACGGCGGACGTCACCGCGGGCGAGGGGTTCGTCGCGCGGGCGCGCAGCTTCGGCATCGACGGGGAATCGGTCGACGGCAACGATCTGCTCGCCGTCGACGCCGCGGCCGAGCGGCTCATCGCCCGCATCCGCGCCGGCGGAGGGCCTGCCTATCTCTTCGCCACGACCTACCGGCATCACCCACACAATACGCGCGATACCGGCAACTATCGCACGCAGGACGAGATCGACCGCTGGAAGCAGAAGGACCCCATCGCCCGCACCACCGCCTGGCTGCTGTCGCAGGGCGTGGCGCAGGAGGAAATCACGAGCATCGAGAATGAAGCGAGGGCGCTGATCGAGCGCGCCTTCGAAGCGGCGCTCGTCGCCCCCCTGCCGAGCCCCAGCGCCGCCTACACCGATGTTCAGGACGTGGGAGCCCCGCAATGATCACCGAAATGACCTATGCCGAGGCCGCGAGGCTCGCCCTCGAGCAGGAGATGGAGCGCGACCCGCGCGTCTGGGCGCTGGGCGAAGACCTCGGGCCGGAAGGCGGCCTTGCCGGCCAGTATCGCGGGCTCCAGGAGAAGTTCGGGCCCGACCGCGTGGTCGACACGCCGATTTCCGAGTCGATGATCATGGCCGCGGCGGTGGGCGCGGCGGTCGCGGGAACGCGGCCCGTCGCCGAATTGCGGTTTGCGGACTTCGCGCTGTGCGCAGCCGACGAGCTGGTCAATCAGGCGGCGAAGATCCGCTACATGTTCAACGGGCAGTCGCGCGTGCCGCTGGTGACGCGGCAGGCGGTCGGCATGCGCGGGGGCACCGCTGCCCAGCACTCGCAATCGACCGAGGCGTGGTGGGTGCACATTCCCGGCCTCGTCGTCGTGACGCCGGCGACGCCCGCCGACAATCACGGTCTGCTGAAAGCGGCGATCCGCTGCGACGACCCCGTCGTCTATCTCGAGCACAAGGGGCTGTGGGGCATGAAGGGCCCGGTCGATCCCGACGCCGGCCCGATTCCCCTCGGCAAAGCGGACCTGGTGAGGCGCGGCGACGATCTCACGCTCGTAACCTGGTCGGGCATGCGGGTCGAATGCGCCAAAGCCGCCGAGATGCTGGCACGTGAGGGCATCGCCGTCGATCTGATCGACCTGCGCACGCTGTGGCCGTGGGATCGCGAGAAGGTGTTCGAGTCGGTGTCGCGCACGGGACGGCTGCTCATCGCGCAGGAGGCGGTGCGCGTGGGCGGATTCGGTGCCGAGGTCGCCGCCGAAGTCGGCGAGGCGCTGTGGTCGAAGCTGCGCGCGCCGATCCGCCGCCTGGGCGCGCCGCGCACGCCGGTGCCCTTCTCGCTGCCGCTCGAAGAGGCCTGCCGCGTCAGCCCCGAGCAGATCGTCGCAGCCGCCGTCGAAATGACGAAGGGGAAGACATAGGCGCGCCCGAGGGCGACGAAATGCGCCGGCGGCCGGGCCGCCGGCGCGGGCCGGCCTTCATTGCCTACGCTGTGCGGGCGGCGGATTGAGCAGCGGCGAGGTCACGTCCGCATAAGAAATCGCGTCAAGGGCCGATCTCAAGAAGACCGGACGGGCCGGGGCGGTCACTCGATCTTCACGCCGGTGTCCTGGACCACCTTACGCCAGCGCGCGATGTCGGCCTTGACGAATTCGCCGAACTCCTCCGCCGTTCCGCCTTCCGGGGTGAAGCCGAGCGCCTGCATCCGTTCCTGAACGTCCGGCATTTCCCGTACTTTGCCGAAATCGGCGTTGATCTTCGCCACGATGGCCGGCGGCGTTCCGACCGGCAGGTGAATGCCGTTCCAGGAGAAGAACTGCAGGTCGGGCAGGCCCGCCTCAGCGACGGTCGGGACCTCGGGCAGCGCCGCCATCCGCTTGGCGCCGGTCACCGCCAGCGCCTTCACCTCGCCGGATCGCACCTGCGCAATCGCGGTCGGCACCGCGAACGAGATTTGCACGCGGCCGGCGATGACATCGACGAGCGCCGGCCCGATGCCCTTGTAGGGCACGTGCACGATGTTGACGCCACCATAGCGGTTGAGCATCTCGCAACCGAGATGCGCGGTGGTCCCGGTGCCGGAGGAGGCGCAGTTCAACTCGCCCGGCTTCTCCTTTGCGAGCTGGATGAGCTCCCGCAGCGAGTTCGCCGGCAGCGCGGGATGCGCCACGAGAATGAACGACAGCGTGCCGATCTGCGCCGCAGGCACGAAGTCGCGCGTGAGGCTGAAGGGAAAGCTCGGGCGCAGCACTTCGTTGATCGTGTAGGACCCGGTGGTGAGCAGCATCGTGTGGCCGTCCGGCGCCGCCCGCGCCACGTTGCGGGTCGCCACGATGCCGCCGCCCGCCGGCTGCGGATCGACCAGGACCTGCTGCTTCCAGATTTCCGAGAGCTTGTGCCCGAAGATGCGCGGCATCGCGTCGGGCCCCGGCCCCAGCACGATGAACACCGGACGGCCGGGAAAATCCTGCGCGCGCGGCGCCCCGACGCCGACGGCGCTCGCCGCAACGAGCACCGCGGCAACGATGCGGAACCATTGAGCCATGGGCGTTTCCTCCTTGATGCACGGCGCCGAAGATTTACGGCACGGCGTCGTGAACCGAGAAGGCAACGACGCACGGCCGGTTGGAGCGGTTGCTCCAGGCGTGATTTGTTCCGCGCTGCACGACGATGTCCCCCGCCTTCAGGTGAACCTCCTCGGTATCCAGCACGAGCGTGATCTCGCCTTCCAGGATGAGGCAGAAGTCGAGCGTCCGCGTCTTCTGCATGTAGGGATGCGGCGCCTTGGCCGAGTAGGTGGAGGCGCCGGGCGAGCCCATCGCGGCGAAATAGGCCTCCACTTCGCGTGAGCCGACCTTGCCGCGGAACGCCGAGTCCGGCGGAAACGTCACCATGTAGCAGGTGGAGCCGCCCGGCGGCGGTTCGAGCGTGTGCGGCAGGTGCAGCGACTCGCGCAATCCCTTGAGGCGAACGGGCGTGCTGTCCGACACCCACATGCGCGAGAGCATGAAGCCGGGCCGCGCCGGGTCGCGGCGAATGTCCGGGCTCGGGCCGTCCGCGATGACCTTGGAGCGTTCGCCGTCGTCCACGACCACGACGCGGCGGTGGGTTTCGATCGTGCCTTCCATCGCGGCTTCCCTCATTCGTCGAACTTCGCGCCCATCATCACGAACGCCATCTGGCTGTCCGCCTTCGGGTTCGACCAGGCGTGCCAACTTCCGATCTGCACCACGACGCTGCCGGGGCGGACGGGGCGCTCGCCGTCGTCGGTGATCAGCACCCGCTCGCCGCTCAGCATGATCCCGTAGTCGAGCGTCTCGGACTTGTGCATGCGCGTCGTGTAGAGGTTCTGCCCGCCGCGCTCCCAGGTGCCGCCCGGGGTCTTGCGCGGGGGATGGGGCGCGGTGATCGCCGGATCCTTCGCGGGGTCGTAGTCGGCGGGCTTCGCGGTCGAGTGCACGACACGCAGGCGCCCGCCCGTCAGCGGCGGCTCGAAGTGGAACGGCACGTCGCCGTCGTCGCGCTCGCCGGAAATCACGGCCGGACATCGGTCGAACGTCCAGACGTCGGTCATGTTGGTGCCCTTCTGGAACGGGCTCGTGATCGTCCGCGGCGCGGCGCTGTCGTACAGCACGCGCGAACGCCCCTGGGCGTCGTTTCCGGTCACGACACGCCGGATCGGCCTGATGTTTTCACTCATCGCGGTTGTTCCTGGTTGCCTCGATAGGCGCTCAAAAAGCGGAACGCCGGCGCGGGCGGGCGCGGCCGTCCCCTCCGTCAGCCGTGGCGACCGCGCCGGCGTCGATGCGAGTCCGCGTTCCGCGAAGCCGGCGACGGACTCCCTGCGCCGGCCACGCGGCCGGCCCAGACCGCTCGTTGTCGCGAGGCTATACGGCCCGCCTCCTTCATGCAAGTTCGGAAACGTACTCCATTTTCTTATAGCGAACGGTTATAATCGACTAACCGTTGGTTAGAGCGACGAGACTTCGATGAAGCTGCAACAACTTCGCTATCTCTGCGGCGTCGTGCAGGAATCCTTCAGCATGTCGCGCGCCGCCAAGGCGCTCGGGACTTCGCAGCCCGCCATCAGCAAGCAGCTCCGGCTGCTCGAGCAGGAGCTCGGCGTCGATCTTCTCATCCGGCGCGGCAATCGCATTCTCGGACTCACGGCGCCCGGCGAAGCGATCATCGAGTCGGCGCGCCGCACGCTGTGGGAGGCGGAAAACCTCCGGCGCATCACCACGGAGTTCACGCAGGAAGGCGGCGCGCGGCTGGTCATCGCCACCACGCACATGTATGCGCGCTACGTGCTGCCGCCGGTCATCAAGGCGTTCGTCGAGGCGCACCCGCAGGTGCGCCTCACGCTGCGGCAGGGAATCCCGTCGATGATCGCCGCCTGGGTCGCCGCGGGCGAAGCCGATCTCGGTATCACCGGCCGGTCGGAGGACATGCGCGACGAACTCGTGTTCCTGCCGTGCGCGGCGTTGAACCGCAGCCTCTTCGCGCCGCAGGGCCACCCGTTGCTGCGCGAGAAGCGGCTGACGCTGAAGCGCATCGCCGAATTTCCGCTCATCACGCTCGATGCCGATACGGAGGGCGGGCGCACCGTGCTGCGCGCCTTCGAGGCTGCGGGCCTCAAGCCCAATGTCGTGCTCACCGCCATCGACGCCGACGTGGTGAAGGCCTATGTGGAGACCGGACTGGGCGTGGCAGTTCTCATGTCGATCGCCTACGAGCGCACGCGCGACCGCGCGCTCCGCATCGTCGATGCCGCGCATCTGTTCGAGCCGACGATCCCGCAGATCCTGCTGCGCCAGGGCCAGTATCTGTCCGGGTCGATGTATGATTTCATGCGTCGCCTGACGCCGCAGTGGAACCGGCCCGCGGTCGAGGCCGCGCTGCGCGTCGTCGCGCGTTCGCGGGGCCGCGCCCGCGCCGCATAATTCATCCTTGTCGGCCCGCATAAGCTGCGCATGACGATAGACACGGCCCCAAAAGCGGATATGGCAACGGCAGTGGCGGCCGGCGACCGCCAGGGCGAGGGACGATCATGACCATCGCGATGACGGAGAGCAAAATCGTGCACGATGGCTGGGCGCGCTTTCTCGTAGCGCGCTTTAAGCGGGACGACGGCGTGACGCTGTCGCGCGAGATCGAGGATCACGGAGCCGCGGTCGCCGTGCTGCCTTTCGATCCGCACCGCAGGCTCGCCCTGCTGGTGAGCCAGTTCCGCGCCCCCGTGTTCTACGCGCAGCGCCAAGATCATTTAATGGAAGCGATCGCCGGCCTTCTCGAGAGCGATGCGCCCGCTCAATGCGCCGCGCGCGAGGCCTATGAGGAAGCCGGCGTGCGGCTGCGCGAGCTCGAACACGTCGGCACCTGTTGGACCATGCCGGGCCTTTCGACCGAACGGATGTTCCTCTACCTCGCGCCCTACACGGAGGCCGACCGCATCGGCGCCGGCGGCGGGCTTCCCCACGAGCATGAAGACATCGCCGTTCGGGAGATCCCCTTGCAGGATCTTGCCGCCATGGCGGACCGCGGCGCCATCGCCGACATGAAGACGCTGCTCCTCGTGCAGACGCTGCGGCTCCGCCGCCCTGACCTTTTCGGGTGATCGCGTCCGCACCGCGCGGCGCCGGCCGTTCGCGCGGGGCGCCGGCGCTAAGCCACCGCCGCCCGATCCGCCCCTTCGCGCCGGACGGCGGAGCTTGCGGCCGCAAGCTTCATCGCGAAGTAGCTCGCGGTCCTGGCGAGACCCTCGCGGAGGTCCGTCGCCGGGTTCCATCCCAGGAGCCGGCGCGCCGCCGAAATGTCGGGCCTGCGCCGCCTGGGATCGTCAGCGGGAAGCGGCAGATGAAGAACGGTGGAGCGCGAGCCCACCTGCGCCAAGACGAGTGAGGCGATCTCCCCGATCGCAACTTCCTGCGGATTGCCGAGATTGTAAGGCCCGGCGACCTCCGGCGGGCTTTCCATCAGCAGCTCCAGACCGTCGACGAGGTCGTTGACGTAGCAGAAGGAGCGGGTCTGGCTGCCGTCGCCATAGACCGTGAGCGGCTCCCCGCGCAGCGCCTGCACCACGAAGTTCGACACGACGCGGCCGTCGTTCTCGAGCATGCGCGGACCGTAGGTGTTGAAGATGCGGGCCACCTTTATCGCCACGCCGTGCATGCGATGATAGTCGAAGAACAGCGTTTCGGCGCACCGCTTGCCCTCGTCGTAGCAGGCGCGCGGCCCGATCGGGTTGACGCTGCCGCGATAGCTTTCGGGCTGCGGATGAACGTCGGGATCACCGTACACCTCGCTGGTCGACGCCTGCAGGATGCGCGCACCCTTCTCCCGGGCCAGCTCCAGGACGTTCAGCGCGCCCAGGACGCAGGTCCGCAACGTGGCGATGGGGTCCGCCTGGTAGCGTGCGGGCGAGGCCGGACAGGCGAGATTGTAGATGCGGTCCAGCGGTCCCTTGAGGTGAAAGGGCCGGCGGACGTCGTGCTCCGCGAAGGTGAAACGCGGATGATTGAGAAGCGGCTTGATGTTGCCGAGGTCGCCCGTGAGCAGATTGTCGAGGCAGACGACTCGATGCCCGCGCAGGATCAGCCGGTCGCACAGATGAGAGCCGATGAAACCGGCCCCGCCCGTTACGAGCACCGAAAGCGGCACCGAAGGCGACATGAGCTGATCCTCACATTCCGGCGGGCCGTGCGCCGCCGATCCCATCTCCCACCGTCGTCGCCTCCTCCGCGGGCTCCGCTTCTTGGTTCATCGCGCCTCAGGCCGGCGCCGACGCAAGGCGCTCGATCGGCGTGCACGCGCGCAGGCGCACGACGTTGCGTGCCGCAACCTCCGCGTAATACTCCTCGAGCTGGCGCGCACGGCAGCACGCCGTGTGGCTCACCCGCACGCGCCTCAGGGCGGCGTCGGCCACGCGACGGCGCACCTCCTCCGGCAGATCGCGGATGAGACGGACGACGTCTTCCGCCGAGTCCGCAAGGAGGATCTCCTTTTCCGGCGTGAAGAAGGTTTCGAGGCCCGGCCAGCGATCGCTGATGATCGGAACGCCGCAGGCCGCCGCCTCGAACAGGCGGACGCTGGGCGAAAAGCCCGCGTCCAGCATGGCGCGGCGCGTGACATTGAGGGTAAAGCGCTGCGCGCAATAGAACGCAGAATGCGCGCCGGGCGGCAGATGCTCGATGTGCTCGACGTTTCCCGGCCAGGGAAGATGCGGCGGATACTGCGCGCCGGCGACGACGAAGCGGTCCTGCGGCCGCCCGCGCGCCGGCTCCAGCAACAGGCGCTCGAGCGCCGGCTGCCGGTCCTCGCTGTAGGTGCCGAGATAGCCCAGGGTCCACCGCGGCGGCTCCGCAACCGGCTTGTGAAGGTCGGGATCGACGCCGCAGTAGAGCGCGCGCGCGCGCGGGCTGCCGTAGCGCGTCTCGATCCGTTCGAGCGACGGTCCGCCCGTGAACGAGAGATAAAGGTCGAAGCGCGGGATGAGCGACGGCGTGAGATAGTCGGCGCGTTTCGCGTGCAACCGATTGAGGGTGACGGGCGTGTCGATATCGTAGAAGGCCGTCACCCCGCGGGCCGCGGCCGTGACCCATTCGCCCAGCACGGCGCCGTCCGGCACGAACGAGCCGACGATGACGAGGTCCGCCTCGGCCACCGGCTTGCGGAACCGCTGCGGAATCTCGGCAAGGGCACCGTAGAGTTCGATGCGACAGTAGGACGACGCGGGCAGATCGCGATGGTTGCGGTACCAGGGAACGTCGCGCTCGAAGAAGGTCACACGGTGACCCCGCGCCGCGAGCGCCTTGATCAGCGCGCGATAGGTCGTCGCGTGGCCGTTGCCCCACGACGAGGTGATCGACAGCCCGAAGACCACGATCCTCATGCCGCCTTCTCCTGTCTCGGCATGTCCAGGAGCGCGCAGACCTGCCGCGCCCGCCGCTGGTAGGTATGCTCCGCAAGAGCGCGGCCGCGGCCGGCCGCCGCCACCCGCCGCCGGTCGGCGGGCGCGAGCGCAGTCAGCAGATCGGCCACCTGATCTCCGTTTTCCGCCGCCAGGATTTCCCTTCCAGGTTCGAAAAACAGCTCGATGCCGGTCCAGGAATCCGTAATGAGGCAGGCGCCTGCGCCCGCCGCCTCGAAGATGCGCGTCGGCGGCGAGAACCCGTAGCGCGCCATGCTTTCGCGATTGACGTTGAGCGTCGCCAGGGCCGAGCAGAAGAAGGCGTTGTGGTCGGCGGTGCCGACGTGTCCGGCCCGGCGCACATTCGGCGGAAGGGATTTCGAGTCCCACCCCGCGCCGCCGAGCAAGAAGCGCCGTTGCGCGAGCCTTTCGGCGCAACGCAGCAGAAATTCGTCGACCCGCGCCTCGCGATCGGGGAGCCTGTTGCCGAGGAAGCTCAAGTCGCAGCCGTATCGCGCCTCCGCTTCCACGGGGAAATGCGTTGCGGGGTCGAGCCCGTTGTAGATGGGCGCGCACGCGCGCGCGCCGAGCGCGAGATAGGCTTCGACCACCGGCGGACCGCCCCCGTAGGTCAGCACCATGTCGTAGCGCGGGATCGCGCCGCGCAGCGGATGGGAGGCGTCGGCGAACATGGCGTCGAGCGTGGCCGGCGCATCGACGTCCCAGTAGATTGCGAGCGCGCCGGGACGGCGCGCCGCGACCACCGCCGCTTCGAGCTCGGCATCGAACACGCCGATGCCGCTCGCCTTGACGAGTACGTCGGCTCCGCGCGCCGCGCTTTCGAGCGAGCCCGCCCAGCCCTCCGTCGTCGCCGGGTAGACGACGACGCGCGCCCACGGGGGATCGGGGATATCGCGGTGCTGCTGGCGCCCATAGGCGTCCGGCTCGTAGAAGGTGACGGCGTGGCCGAACCGGGCCAACGCCTGCAGCAGGCCGCGATAATAGGTTGCCGCCCCGTTCCAGTAGGACGACACCAGGCTCGAGCCGAAGAACGCGAGGTTCATATCGCCATGTCCTGCAGCGGCTGTACGGTCGGCGGTTGCGGCGCGGGCGGCCGCCGCAGCGCGGCGACGATGCGCAGCAGTTCGATTACGCGGTGCGCGCAGCCATGGCGCGCCCGGATGGCCTGCAGCCCGCGCCGCGCCTGCTCCGCGGCGAAGGCGCGGTCGCGCAGGAGCCGCGCGACGCCGTCCGTCATTGCGTCCGCATGCGCGGCCGCGAGATAGCTGCCCGGCGGAAACAAGCCCTCCGTGTCGCTCCACGGCGCGCTCACCAGCGGGATGCCGCAGGCCAGCGCCTCGAACATGCGGATCGTGGGAATGCCGGGAAGCGCCGTGGCGTAAGGGCGCCGCGGGATGTGAACGGTCACCCGCGCCCGGGCGAAGGCCGCGGGCACGCGATGGTTCGGCACCCATCCGGCATGAACGATGCCGTGGCCGGCGAGGCGGTCGCGAAGGCTCTGCGGATAGCGCACGCCGTGCACGCACGCGCCGATGCCCAGGCGGGACACCGGCTCGATCAGGAAGTGCTGCAGCTCGCGATCGCGCTCGCCGTCGCCCCAGTTGCCGATCCAGACGAGATCGACGTCCTTCTCGGCCGCGCGCGGGCGGAACAAGGCGGTGTCGGCCGCCTCGTGCCAGGTGAAGGCGCGCCTTCCCCAGCCCAGGGCGAGATAGATTTGGCGCAAGACCTCGCCGAAGGCGAGAACGCCGTCATAGTCCTCCAGGTCGCAGGCGGCGATGTCGTCGGGCGCGCTGACGGCGCGATGATGCGTGTCGTGAAAGAGGAGCACGAAGCGGCCGGATCGCGCGCGCACGCGCCCGATGCGGCGGACGAGATCGGGCTCCGTCCATTCGTGCACGAGCACGATGTCGGCCCCGTCCAGCGCACGGTCGAGGTCGAGAGATGCAGGACGGTACGTGACCAGCTCGACGCCCGGGACGACACGCGCGCCCTGCGCAAGGGCCGCGAAGCCCTGCTCACGGACGAGCTCGGTGCGGCTCCACCCGTCCTTGGCCTCGTAGACCGCAACCGCATGGCCGAGCCGGATCAGCTCGCGCGCGATCCCGCGGAGGAAATGCACGTTTCCGTGGTTCCAGCAGGAGACGAAGGAATGGCAGAAGAGAACGATTTTCATGCCGGCGCTCCCGTCCTTGCGGAAGCGCGCGGCGCCGACCTTGCGGCGTCCGCCAGCGCGCCGTAGGCGGCGCAATAGCCGTCGACCATCGCCGCGAGCGTGTAGCGCGCGGCGCGCCGCCGCGCCCTCGCCCGGAGATCGTTGCGCCGGCGATCATCGGCGCACAGCGCGATCAGCGCGTCGCGCAGGCCCGCCGAGTCCCTGCCGTCGACGAAGACTGCCGCGCCGGCCCACAGCTCGCGCAGGACCGGAATATCGGACAGGACGAGCGCAGAGCCCGCCGCCGCCGCTTCCAGCACCGCAAGACCGAACGGTTCGTAGAGCGCCGGCGCGACGAAGATTTCCGCCCGCGCCATCAGGTCCATGAGGGTCTCGTGCGGCAGCTCTTCCGTGAGCCGCAGATTCGCGCTCGGCGCGATCCGCCCGTCCTTCGCGCCGGCGAGCACCACCGGCCACGGCAGGCTCGCGGCGACGGACGCCAGGGCCTGCGCGTTCTTGGCTTCGTCCCACAGCCGGCCCGCCGCGAGGATGAACGGCTCCTTCGGGCGCCGTGCGCGCACCGGCGCCACGCCATTGTGGACGACCAGGCCTGCGGTCGCCGGGCGGTACGTCGCGGCCATGCTGTCGCGGAAGCAGGCGCTCGGCGCGGCCCAGAGGTCGGCCGCGCACAGACCGCGCCGGACATTGGCGCGGTAGGTCCGCCACCGGTCCTCGTCGGGCTCGCCGCCGCGGCAGGCGCGCCACCATGTCCAGACGCAGGAATGGGCGACGACGAGAACCGGTGCGCGCCATTCGGCCGCCGCCTCGCGGTAGCTGTTGAGGTGAACGATGTCCGGTCTCACCTGAGCTTCGAGCCGGGCGAGCCCCGCGCGCGCCCGCGCGAAATCAACTCCCGCAGGATCCATCCACTCGAGCGCGAAGTCGGTGACGACGAGCCTCACTCCGGGCCGGCCGCGCAACGCCTCGCACTGCCACGGGCGCGGCGGCGGGCCGAGCGTCGCCAGCGTGACACTGTGGCCACGCTCGGCGAGTCCGGCCGCGACACTCGCGGCGTAGCTCCACACGCCGCCCACGGCGTCGGCGGTCACGAGAATGTTGAGATGCCGTCGTCGCGTCATCCTGGCGCTCTCAACTCAAGCTCGCGCAGAGGCCGCGGCTCGCGCCCCTGCACGTCGCTGAACGTGGCGAACTGTTCGAGGTAATAGGCGTGCGCGCGCTCCCAGGCGTCGTCGTCCGGCACGCCCCAGAGCCTGCGGTAGTCCGGCGAGCCGGGATAGGGAAACAGCGGAACGGGATCGTTGGCCCAAACGCCGGCTTCGCGCATCCGCTCGCGCCAGCGCTGCACCTCCTCCTCGTCGTCGTGCGGCATCTCGATGAGGTTGGCCTGTACGAACGGAACGTGGCGCTTCGCCTCGATCAGACGCTCCGCAAGCTGGTCCGTCGTTATCCTGCAGCGCTTGTCGAGCGCCGCGCGCCCGTGCTCCGTCAGGCTCTCGACGCCGGCTTCGACCGAGACGCAGCCCGCCCGACCGAGCAGCGCCAGCATCTCGGGCCTCCACAGGTCTATGCGCGTCTGGACGCCGAATTTGAGGCCCTGGCGCACGAGACCGCGCAGCAGCTCCTCGTCGGGCAAGAAGATCTCGTCGATGAAGTAGACGTACTCGGCGCCGGCTTTCCGCAGCCCTTCGACCTCGCGAAGGACTTCGCCCACGGCGCGCCTGCGGTAGCGATTGCGGAAATTCTCCTTGGCGCAGAAGGTGCAGCTGTAGGGACAGCCGCGCGACGCTTCCACCTCGGCGCCGGGCCCGATCGGCTCCGCGTCGAAACGATGATGGTGATGGCGGTGCCGCGCGATCGTCGCCCGCGGCCAGCTCAGCGCCGGCTGATCGACAAACCGCGCCGCAAGAGGGCCGCCGTTCACGCGGATCGCGCTTCCTTCCCGGTGGCACGTGCCGGGCAGGCCGGCGTCGGCCCCGCCGGCGAGGCGCGCCAATGTCTCCTCGCACTCGCCCATCACCACGATGTCGACGCCGAGCTTGCGCAGCGCCGCCCGCGGCGTCGTCGACCCGTGCGGCCCGACCGCGACCAGAAGCGGAACGACGTCCCGGATCGCCGCGCAAATCTCCTGCGGAGCGCGCAGCTCCGGCGGGGCACAGCGCCAGAACAGATAGGTGGGCGCGGTGGTGACGACCGCCATGTCCGCCGCGAAGGCGCAAAGCTCAGCGGCGATGTCCGAAAGGGACAGATCGAACAAATGCGCGTCGATGAGAGCCACGGCGTGGCCTTCGCGCTCGAGAATCCTGCGCGCAAGGCCGAATTCGAGCGGCAAATGCGGCGCGCGGCAGCCGAAATAGACGCTGCCGTCGAAACGCCAGTTCGGGTTGACGAGGGCCACCCTCATGCGTGGACCTCCTGCGCCGGAGGCGCCGGCCTCGCCACGGCGGCGGCAAGCCACCCGTACAGCGCCCGCATCCCCTCCCCCGGCGCCGTCCGCGGCCGCCAGCCGAGCGCCGCGGCGAATGCCCGGGTGTCGGACACGTACCAGGGCTGATCGCCCGGGCGCGCGGGTGCCAAGCGCACGACCGGCGCGGCGCCGTGGATCGCGGCCAGCATGTCGATCGCCTCGAGGAGACTGACGGTGTTGGCGGGCCCGCCGCCGAGATTGAAGACGCGGCCCGCGACGGCGTCGATGCGCTCCAGCGCCGCGAGCCATGCCGCAACCGCGTCGTCGACGAACAGAACGTCGCGCACCTGCCGTCCCGGCCCGTAGATGGTGATGGGCTCGCCGCGCAACGTCTTGAGGGCGAAGTGCGCGAGCCACCCCTGATCCTCGTTGCCGAACTGGCGCGGGCCATAGACGCAGCTCATGCGCAAGACCGCCGTGCGCAGCCCGAACACGCGCGCATAGTCGCGCACATACTGGTCGGCGGCGCCTTTGGAACAGCCGTAGGGGCTGTGAAAATCAAGCGGGGTGTCCTCGCTCACGCCGTGCGCATAGCCCGCGCCGACCGGCGCGCAGCGCTTGCCGGCCGCCTTCACGTCGCCTGCGCCGAACAGCCGACCGTAAACCTTGTTGGTCGAGGCAAAGAGGACCGGACTCTGCGGATTGAGCCTGCGCACCGCCTCGAGCAGAACGACGGCGCCGCCGGCATTGATCGCGAAATCTTGCGCGGGGTCTTCGAGGCTCGTCGTGACGGCGACCTGCGCCGCAAGGTGCAGCACCGCGCGCGCGGACGCGACCGCCGCGCGCACGGCCCTTTCGTCGCGCATGTCCGCGCGCCGGAACTCGATTGCGGCAGGATGCAGCGCCTTGAGCCAGCGCGCGTTCCGCTCGGCGCCGGGTCGCGCGAGCGAATCGAGCACGAGCACGCGCTCGCCGCGCGCCGCAAGCGCGTGCACGAGGTTGCAGCCGATGAAGCCGCAGCCGCCCGTCACCAGGACGGGGCGAGTGGTTGGGCGCACGGGCGCGCGGCTCACGACCTTCATGCGACGAGCCCCCTCGCCTCCAGCTCCGCGGTCGCGCGCTCCACGCGGTCCTCCGCGACTTGTTCGCAAAGCCATTCGGCCAGCTCCGCGAGCCCGGCCTCGAACGCGATCTGCGGCGCAAAGCCGAGCATCTCGCGCGCACTACCGATGTCCGCGAAGCAGTGACGAATGTCTCCGGCGCGGTACTTGCCGAGCACGTGCGGCGCGATGCGCCCGCGCCCGAGCACGCGCGCCAGATCCTCCGCCACGGAGCGGCCCGTACGGCTGACGCCGGATCCGATGTTGAACACCCGCCCTGCGGTTCGCTCGCTTTCGAGCGCGAGCCGGCAGGCGCGCGCGACGTCGCGCACGTGCACGAAGTCGCGGCGCTGGTTGCCGTCCTCGAACAGCAGCGGCGGACGATCATGCAGCAGGCGTGCGGCGAAGATGGCAAGGACGCCCGTGTAGGGATTCGAGAGCGCCTGCCGCGGGCCGTAGACGTTGAAGAAGCGCAGGGCGCAGGTCGCGATGCCGTAGGCCTGTCCCGCGATCAGGCACAGGCGCTCCTGCGCGTACTTGTTCAGGGCATAGACGGAGCTGAGCGAGGGCCGCTTGCCTTCCGGCGTCGGCGCCGGCGTGAGGGGCATGCCGTCGTCGTCCTGCAGCTCCCATGCGCCGCGACGCAGCTGCGCGCGCGAGCGCTCCGGCGGCGCCATGAGCGCGCCGTCGGCGCGCCGCGCGAGCCCCTCGCCGTAGATGCTCATGGACGAGGCGCATACGAGCCGTTCCACCGGGCGACGCGCAAGCTGCTCCAGCAGCACGGCCGTTCCGATCTCGTTCGTGCGCGTGTACGCCACGATCTCGTACATGCTCTGCCCGACGCCGACCGCCGCGGCCAGATGAACGACGGCGTCCATGCCGTGCAACGCGCGCCTCACCGCATCGGCGTCGCAGATGTCGCCGACGATCAATTCCGCCTCGGTTGAAAGATAACTCGGCCGCGCGGCGGCGCGATGAACCTGCGGCGAGAGATTGTCGAGGATGCGGACGTTGCAGCCATGACACAGAAGAAGATCGGCGATGTGGGAACCGATAAATCCTGCGCCTCCGGTGATCAGGACGTTTCGCATCGGAATTCCTCACGACTGCAAGCACAAACGCGGGGTCGAAAACGTTTGTTCCTTGATGCACGAGCGCGATGGTTTTGCCGGTCGGCTGCCCGACCGTGCCCTTCGTCGGCGAAAGGTGGGTGAAGGGGACGCTGCGTCGGCGGGGCGACAGACGCGTCAGAAGGGTGTCCCGGCGCCCGGAGGCTCGAGGGACAGGTGCTCCGCGACCGCGGCGGCGACGTCCGCAAAGCTCGCGCGCCGGCCGATCGAGCCGCGCCGGCCGCGCCCGCCCACGACGAGGATGGGCACCTGCTCCCGCGTATGGTCGGTGCCGCCCCATGTGGGGTCGCAGCCGTGGTCGGCGGTGACGATCAGAAGGTCGTCGGGCTCGAGCCGCGCGAGCAGTTCCGGCAGCCGCGCGTCGAAATGCTCGAGCGCGGCCGCATAGCCGGCGGGGTCGCGCCGGTGACCGTAGAGGCTGTCGAAATCGAGGAAATTCGCAAACAACAGACCGCCGTCCTCGAGCTTTGCCAATCCGCCGCAGGTGGCGTCGAACAACGCGTCGTTGCCGTTCGCCTTCAGGCTCGTTCCCGTGCCTGAATGCGCGAAGATGTCGGCGACTTTGCCGACGGAGATCACGGACCGCCCGGCCTCCGTTGCGCGAGCAAGAATCGTCGGGGCGGGCGGCGGCACCGAGTAGTCGCGCCGGTTGCCGGTTCGGGTAAAGTCGTCTCTCGCCGTTCCGACGAAGGGGCGGGCGATTACGCGTCCGATCCTCAGCGGATCGACGAGCTTTCGCGCGATCGCACAAACCTCGTAGAGGCGTGCAAGCCCGAAGGTCTCCTCGTGCGCGGCGATCTGAAACACGCTGTCCGCGGACGTATAGCAGATCGGCTTGCCGGTGCGCATGTGCTCCTCCCCGAAGAGGCGGATGATCTCGGTTCCCGACGCGTGGCAATCACCGAGAATGCCGGGAAGATCGGCAGCGCGGCAGAGCGCCGCGACGAGATCGGGCGGGAAGCACGGCGTCGTGCGCGGAAACAAGCCCCAGGCGAACGCGACCGGCACGCCGCCGATCTCCCAGTGGCCCGAGGGCGTGTCCTTGCCTGCGGACACCTCCTTGGCGCAGCCGTACCGGGCATCCGGCTCGACGGGTCCTTCGAGGCCCGGCGGCACCCGGCCGGTCGCAAGCCGGCACGCTTCGCCGAGCCCGAGACGTGTCAGCGTCGGCAGGCGCAGCGGACCCGCGCGCCCGCTTGAATCGGCGCGGCCTCTCCGGCACAGGTCGGCGAGGTGCCCGACCGTATCGGCACCCTCGTCGCCATAGGCGCGCGCGTCCGGCGCCCCGCCTATGCCGACGGAATCGAGAACGAGAATCAGGGCGCGCGGCATCGGAACGATCCTTCGCGCCCTTATACCACCGCCGCGAGCCTCGGTTGCGCCGCCTGCGCCGCCGCAGGCGCGTAGCGGGCGACCATCGCCGCACAGAACGCGGCGAATTCGTCCGCCACCAGCGGAGGACTGGTGTGGTGGGCCGCGATGCCGCGGTGCTCCGGCGTGAAGCAGAACGTCACCGTGACGTCGAAGTCCGCAAGCGCCGCCATCTGCCGGTCGAACCATTCCCGCGCGTTCGGGCGGAAGCTGTCCGCCCAGGACAAGCCGGTGCGCAGATGTCTCACGCCAAGATGCTTCAGGTGACCCACGGCTGCATCGAGCCGATGATCCGCGAAATGGAACCATTGGCAAATGCCGAGGTCCGGCGTGTAGCGCCGGAAGCGCCGGAACGCGGGCTTGGGGGCGCCGTCCTCGCGCATGAGCCCCATATAGAAGTGCCGGTAGTACGACGAGCCTTCCGCCTCCCGGTGCCGCGTCGTCGCGGGCCAGGCGCGCGGCAGATCATAGAGGCTGTACCAGTGAATGCGGTCCGCGCGGCCGATCAGCAGTTCGGCCGTGCGTTCGAGACCCCAGGCCTGCACCTCCTCGGCCCCGAAGCTCGAGACGCCGACCTCGGTGACCCAGACGGGCAGGTTCGTGACCGCGCGGATTTCATCGAGCTTCGCCGGCCATTCGTGGACGGACCACAAATTCCAATCGAGCGGAAAGCCGTGCACGGCGATCGCGTCCACATGCTCCAGCACGCCCTTGCCCGCCATGTTCCGGATGAAGGCGGGGTCGATGGGCGAGATGCCGCCCAGCACGCGCGTAATGCGCGGATTTGCCTGCCGAATGGCCTTCCCGGCGGCGATCGCCGTCTGCGCGAACAGCGACCAGTCGGGATCGATCTCCGGGTCCCAGTGCGACTTGTTGTTGGGTTCGTTCCAAATCATCGCGGCTTCGATCATGGAACAGGCCCTCGCGCCGGATAGACGGCGGCATCCCGAACCGGCGCGTCCACGCGCCGGCAGACATAGACTTCATCCTCGGGATGATCGGTGATCGCGAAGCCGGCGCTGCGCAGCATGGCCTCGACGCAGGCGCGGTTCGGGATCCACCAGTTGGTCGGATCCTTGGCATAGCGCTGCTCCACGAAGTGAAGCCTGGGATAACCCGGCTGCTCGAAAGGCGCGCTCGCCGTGAATTCGTAATCGCCGGCCACCGTTGCGATCTCCCGACTGCCGCGCAACATCGATTGGAACACTAAAAGGTCGCTCGCGACATGGCGATGGATGAGGTCGAGCGCAAGCAGCGGATGGCGCAGGTGGTACACCACGCCCATGAACAGCACGATGTCGAACCGCTCGCCGAGCGCCGCCACGTCGTACACCGAAAGACGCCGCAGCTCGATCGAAACGTCGTGGATCTCGGCAGCGAAGGCGGCCTGGGCCAGATATTCGGGATCGGAGTCGATGCCGACAACGCGCTGAGCGCCGCGGCGCTTCATTTCGAGCGCGTAGAAGCCCGCATTGCAACCGATGTCGAGAACGCTTCTCCCGGCGAGATCCCTGGGAAGGGCATGCGCGAAGGCCCGCCACTTGGCGGCGGGGTAGTCGCCGAGGAAATGATCGGGCGCCGTCTTCACCCCGTCGAGATCGATGTTGTGGAACCATGGCCCGAGCGACTCGACACGACGACGGATTTCTTCCCGCGAAAGAGAGACGGTCACGCGAGCGCCTCCCCCCGGCCTGACGCGAGGCTGCGGCCGCCGCGCGACGAAGGATGGCTTCCGCGCGGGACCGCGCCTTGGCCGTCAGGTTCCCCTGCCGCGGCCAAAAGATCGAGCGCCGCGCGATAGCCGTCCAGGGTGCCGACATCGACATAAGCGCAGCCGGCCTTGACGCCGATGGCGGTCCCGCCCGCGGCGAGATAGCCGTTGACGAGCGTGCCGACATATTCGTCCTCGCCGTTGCGGTCGCGCCAGTGGCGTTCGAGGTCGCGCAGCACGCGCGCCGGCATCTTGAAGGCGCCCCAGATCCAGCGGGAGGCGGCGTCCTGGCGCTTCACCTGAATCTCCCGCACGCGGCCCGCCTCGTCCAACACCACGGCGTCGAAGAGCTGCGGCCGCTCGACCGGGAAAAGCAGGAAGGAGAGCGTATCGTCCGGCAGAGCGCGCAAGGCATCCGCCGGGAACCAGATCGTATCGGGCAACCCGACCAGCACGCTGTCGCCGTCCGTCACGAAGGGCGCGGCGCGGAAGATCGCGTCGCACAGCCCTCTCGGCTGCGGCTGGATGACGTAGCTGATGGGCGTCGCCCCGTAGCCGCCGCGATAATAGTTGACGATGTCCCACTTGCCGGGAGAGACGACGAAGCAAAGGCGCTTCGCGCCGCCCACGATCATCCGTTCGACGAGATATTCGCTCACGGCGCGGGGCGTTTCGGCGCCGCCGTCAACGCGCGTTCCAACCGGCAACAGCTCCTTCGAGAAACCGAGCGGCTGTATGCGCGTGCCGCGGCCGGCCGCCGGGATGATGCCCCACATTCACGCCTCCAGCATCGCGGACTCGCGAGAGGTTGACGGCTGCCGCGCCCCATCCAGCGCCGCCAGCAACTCGTCCACACGCCGCGCCGAAGTGTGCGCGGCGAGCACCCGCGCCCGGGCCGCAGCGCCGATGCGTCGCAGCTCGGCCTCGTCGCGATCGAGCGCCGCCATCACGTCGGCGCCGCTCTGCGCGATCAGAATCTCCTCGCCCGGCGCAAAGAACGCCTCGAGCCCCTCCCAGCGGTCGGAGACGATCGCGGCGCCGCAGGCGGCGGCCTCAAACAGCCGGCCGGACGGGCACCAGCCGCGGCGAGCCATCTGCGCACGGGTCACGTTCAGCGTCATGCGGCCCGACGCATAGAAGGCTGGGTGCTCGTGGGGCGGCAGATGCCGCACGAAATGGATGTTGGCCGTCCACGGAAATTCGTGCGGATATTGGGCGCCGCCTATGAGGAAGCGGCGATCCGGCTGCCGGCGCGCCGGCTCGACGAAGAGCTCCTCGAGCGCCCGCTGCCGGTCCGCCGCGAACGTGCCGAGATAGGACAGGTCGGCGCGATAATGCGGGGCGGGAGTGGCGGGCCGGTGCACGTCCGGATCGACATGGCCGTAAAGCGGCAGAACCCGCCGCGCGCCGAACCTGTCGCGCAGCTCGTCGAGGACTGCGCCGCCCGTATAGCTGAGGACGAGGTCAAAGCCGGACAGCCCTTCCTTGCCGATATAGGTCAGCGTCTCGCCTTGCCTAAGCCGCGACAAGGTGACGGGCGTATCGAGATCATAGAAGACGGCGATCGCGCGCGGCGCGGATCGCACCAGATCGCTCGCGGCTATTCCATCGGGGCAGTACGAGGTCACGATCGCCACGTCCGCATCCGCCACGTCCCGCTCTGCGCGGCGCCGCAAATCCTCGTCCCATTCGGCGTAGAGCACGAGATCGCCGCCCGGCAGCGCGTAGAGGTCGCGCGCGCCCGCGTAATAGGGCACATCACGCTCATAAAAGACGACCCAGTGCCCGCGCGCCGCGAGGGCGCGGCACAGCCCGAGCCACAGCGTGGAGTGGCCGTTGCCCCACGACGAGCTGATGGTCAGTCCGAAAACGACGACCTTCATGCGCCGACCTGCTCGTTGAGACTCAAGGCCCTGCAGCCCCGGTCGCCCATGGCGAGCCTGCTGACGCTCGCGACGCCGACCTCGATGCGGTCGCTTCGCGCGACAGCCGTTCCGTGAGGCGGGGGGCCTGCCGCCTGCCCTCCCCGCTCAGCATCACGCCGCTCGCCCTGCCGACGAGCACTCCATCGGCCGCATGGGCAGCGTGCCTCACGAGAAAGAACGTGGTGGTCACGGCCGGCCGATCTCCCGTCAATGGCCGCGCTGGATGAACCGGATCGTTCTCGCGCGCGCCTCGTCGTCGGTGAACTGCCGCGGCGGCGATTTCATGAAGTAGCTCGAAGGTCCGATCAGCGCGCCGCCGATGCCGCGATCGAGCGCGAGCTTCGCGCAGCGCACTGCGTCGATGACCACGCCGGCCGAGTTCGGCGAATCCCAGACTTCGAGCTTGAGCTCGAGATG
Source organism: Variibacter sp. (assembly GCA_019689555.1). Taxonomy (GTDB): domain Bacteria; phylum Pseudomonadota; class Alphaproteobacteria; order Rhizobiales; family Xanthobacteraceae; genus JADGHE01. The sequence continues at coordinate 54,979 of JADGHE010000007.1, forward strand.
GAGCGGAACGCCCCCGAACGTCGTGCCTTCCATGCGGATGTAGGCGATCTTGCGGTCGCCCAGCCACGGCACGAAATCGCTCGGGCCTATGTGCACGTCTTCCGGCGGCAGCGGCACGTCGAGCTGGCAGACGACCGCCTGCGTCTTCGAGACCTTCTTGGAGTCGAGCCGTTCGCGCTCCAGCATGTTCTGGAAATCGGTGTTGCCGCCGATGTTGAGCTGAAAGGTGCGATCGAGGCGGACGCCGCGATCGCGGAACAGACTGGCGAGCACGCGGTGCACGATCGTTGCGCCCACCTGGCTCTTGATGTCGTCCCCGATGATCGGCAGCTTCCGCTCCGTGAACCGCTGCTGCCATTCGGGGCTGGAGGCGATGAACACGGGGATGCAGTTGACGAAAGCGCATCCGGCCTCGAGCGCGCGCTCCGCGTACCACTCGCTCGCCCGATGCGAGCCGACCGGCAGATAGGAGACGAGCACATCCGTGCGCGTCTGCTGCAGAATGGCGCTGACGTCGGCCACGGGCTCCGGCGACTCTTCGATCTTATGGCGCACGTAGCGGCCAAGTCCGTCGAGCGTCGGGCCGCGCTCGACCCGCACACCGGTCGGCGGAGGTCGGAAGAATCTGTGCGTATTGTTGGGCGAAACGAAAATAGCGTCCGCCACGTCGTGGCCGACCTTGGCCGCGTCCACATCGAAAGCGGCGGAGATCTTGATGTCGCCGACGTGGTAGTTGCCGATCTCGATGTTCATGAGGCCCGGCACGGGCGCGTTGGTGTTGGTGCCGGCGTAGTAGGAAATTCCCTGGACCAAGGACGAGGCGCAGTTTCCGACGCCCACGATTCCAACGCGCACTTTGCGTGCGCGAAGCGTCGACGATTCCATGGCAACGTCCCTAACGTCCCGCCTGGAAGGTAACGGCACGCGAACGCTGCGCCGAATGGTTGGTTCCCCCGCCGCCGCTGCATTTCACGCGACACGGTCTGTTTGCCGACGTTTCTCCTTTCGCAGGAGCTGTGTCGGAAGGCGGACACGCGCGGAACGCGGAAAGCCTCTCGCTCGGCCGCGCCCGGCGGGCCCTCCGCGGTCAACACGCGCGTTCCGACCGGGCGAGCGCGGAACGGTCTGCCGCCGGCCCGCGTTGGTTCGCTGCCGGCGCGTCGAGGCAAGGCTGCCGGCGCGCGGCGCCCTTCCCTTCAGGCCCGATCGCATTGCGAGGAGCCCCATGGCGTACCGAAACCGCTTTCTCGCGCGCCTGTCGAGCCATGAGCGCGCCCACTTCCGACCTCATCTCGTGGAGGTCAGTCTCAAGCCCGGCCAGACCCTGATGCGTCAGTGGGAGTCGATCGAGCAGATCTATTTCCCGCACACATGCGTGGTCGCGCTGGCTGCGGCTCAGCAGGCCGATCAAGCCGTCCTGGTGGGGCTCACCGGACCCGAAGGCGTGATCGGCGGCGCCGCCGCGCTCGGAATTTCCGAGTCGATCAGCGACGCCACGGTGCGCATCGCGGGCGCGGCCTCGCGCATCAGCGTGGAGAAATTCTGCGCCGGCATGCGGCAGACCGGAGACCGCCTGCGGGAGGACCTCGCCCGGCGGGAACTGCTCTGCCAATTCCAGGCGCAACAGGCCGCGGCCGCCAACGCGCTGCGCTCGGCCGAAGCGCGCGTTTGCCGCCTGGTGTTGGAACTTGCCGACAGGGTCGAACAGCCGCGCATCGCCATCACGCAGACGGCGCTGGCCGCCATGCTCGGCTTGCAGCGGACCACGGTGACGCTCATGCTGTCGCGGCTGCAGAAGGCCGGCGCGCTGTGGTGCGGACGCGGCCATTTTCGCATCCTCGACCGGGGCGAGATCGAGCACCGCTCCTGCGGGTGCTACGCGCGCATGATCGAAGGCTTCACCCATATTCTCGGCGGCCAAACGGCGGGTCGCGGCGCGGACCTCGAAAACGCCTTCGAGCGGGAGTTGCGCCTCGAATCCTTCGCCGCGCCGTCGTCGTAAGCCCGACGGCGGGCGGAACGGACCCGTCGCCTGGCCGGCCGCCGGACCCGCGCGGGCGCGCCGTCGCGGCGCCATGCGTCATCGGCCGCTTCGCCGCGCCGTCTCCTTGTCGATGAACTTGTGGAAGCGGCTCATTTGCCCGTCGGCCGTCCGCTCCTGGTAGAGAAAGACCAGGTTTTCGCGATCGAGCTTGCTGAAGAAGGCGCTCCAACTCGTGCGTTGCAGGCGCTCGTCAGGCGGATCGAAGTCAATGCGCAGAAGACCCGCTCCCTCGTTCTCGCCCGCGGTGCCGGCCACGGTCGCCGGATAGCCGTTCCGCTCCTCCGCCCAACGCTGGATGACGTCGTGATCCGTGGTCTGTCGAGCCTCGCTCATGGGGGCCTCCTTGATGTTCGAAGCGGCCGTGCGCGCGTTCAGCCTTTCAGCTAGGAGCCGTCGACGCCGCCTGCCAGCGCCTCGGCCTCCCGGGGCGCGCAGCGATCCGAGAAACGTGTGAGCTCCGACATTGCTGCCGCGCAGCCAACGCGTCTTAACGGGCGCAATGGCGGCCATCAGACCCATCCCAGATGCGCAGAAGGATCGCGCGCCGTCGCTCCGCCATCCTGGGCCAGCAAATTCGGGCCCGGAACGCGCACCGAAAGGGCGCACGGCGCCCGCGACCCCTTGAAACCTTCACACGGGTCCTCCGTTGAAGGGAGGGAAAGACGCCGCGGCGCGTGCGGAATGCCCAAGGGACGAAACGGCGAGCGCGGCCCAAGCGGTGCGAGGTCTCACATGCCAGCGAAATCGAAAGCGCAGCAAATGGCCGCCGGCGCTGCCTTGGCGGCAAAGCGCGGTGAAAAGAAGGCGAGCGAGCTCAAGGGCGCCTCGAAATCAATGTACAAGTCCATGAGCGAGCGCGAGCTTCACGACATGGCCGCGACCAAGCGCAAGGGCAAGCCGGCTCGCAAGTCGCAGTCGTGAGCCTGTAGCGCCCGCAGCACTTTCACGATGAAGCGCGACCGCGCCGCCCCCTCCGGCGGCGCGGAAGGACGATGGTATGAGCTCGATGACGCCGGCCCCCTTTACGCCTTCGTTTCTTGCCCTAGCCTTATTCGCCCGCCGCGCCGCCCTCTCGGCCAGCCCGAACGTTCCGGCGGGGCAGGACCGCTCCTGCCCCCGCGCCGCCGCCCGCCGCACTGCCGCCGGCCGCGATACGCACCGCCGCCTTGCGAGCCGAGCGCACGCCAGATCGCACGCAATGAATCGCGTCACAGGAGGGAAGGACCGATGGCTCTCGAAGAGGCTTTCACGCGCATTTCCAACGAGATCGCCCGCGCAGCCGGAAACGCCGCAAGCTTCGTGATCTGTTGTGGCATCGTCGTCCTGTGGGCGGCGTCGGGGCCGTTGTTCGGATATTCCGACACGTGGCAGCTCATCATCAACACCGGCACGACGATCGTCACGTTTCTGATGGTGTTCCTGATCCAGAACACACAGAACCGCGACGGCGCAGCCATTCAAGCCAAGCTCGACGAACTGATCCGGGTCAGCGTGGCCTCCAACGCCTTCATCGGAATCGAGCACCTGCCGCAGCACGAGGTCGATGCCTTCCGGAAGCGCTGCGAGGAGGCGGCACGGGAGGCGGACGCGGCCTTGAGGGGCGCGGCCGCGAAGGCGAAGACGGCCGCGGACAAGTCGGTTTAGACTTCCGGGCGACGGCAACCTCACTTCCGGCCGTCCCTCGGATCAGGGGCGCCGTTCCGGCCGAACGCCCCCCGGTGACAGGGCGCTCTGGCGTCGCTAATGTAAAATCGGTAGGAAGTGGGCATGTTTCGGGCCTTTGCCAGACCGATTCGCCGAGTCGTTGGGTTCGCGCTCGCGTTGACGTATTTCGTATGCGTCGTCGGCTCCGCCATGGCGCTGGGGCTGGGCGACGCCGTGGCGGCGGCCCGCTGCCTTACCCACGGCGATCACGTGGCGGAGAGCGTCCACGTCCATGCCGACGGGGCCGCGCACGCCCACGCGCAGCACCATCCGGGCACGATCAAGGCGGATGACGAGCACAAGCACATGCCCGGGCAATGCTGCGGCTTGCTCTGCCTGCACGCGACCATTCCTGACGTGAGCGCATCCGTTGCGCCCATGCCTCTCGCCTCCGCGTTGACGCCCAAGCCGGCGGACGCGCTCCAGCCGCTCCGGCCGGACCGGATCGACCGACCGCCCATCGCCCTCGTGTCCATGTGAGTCCGCGAGCGGCCGAGGCCGCTTGTCCATCACTTCACAGACACGAGGAGATTCATGTCCGAACGTCTTCGGGCGACGTCCGCCGCCTGTGAGCGGACGCGAACGCCGCTGCCCCGAAACGGCCGCGCGTTCGCCGTCATCATCCTTGCCGCAGGCCTGGCCGGCTGCGAGACAGCGCCGCCTGCGCCGATCGCGGGACCCGATCCTTCCGATCCGAACGTGCGAACGGGTGCCGTCTCCTACACTTCCACGATCGCGCCCTATATGCGCCTGCGGCCGGCTGAGCCGGGGGAGTGGCGCGAGCGCAACGAACAAGTGACGCCGAGGCGGCCATGACGCGACGGTTGGTTTTTGCGTGCGGGCTCGCCCTCTCACTCACGGGCTGCCAGACATTTTCGCCGGATCGCGGCATGAGCGTCGTCGCGGCGATCGCCGGCCGGGAGATCGGCAAGGACGTCGCAGCGCTGCGCACCGAGGAGGAGGCGGAGGCGGCGCGCGCCCGCGTCGTCGCGCTGCTGCGCCGCCCCTTGACCGCCGACGCCGCGGTGCAGATCGCGCTTCTCAACAATCGCGGCCTGCAGGCCGCCTACAGCGAACTGGGCCTCGCGGAGGCCGCGATGGTGCAGGCCAGCCTGCCGCCCAGCCCCGGCTTGTCGATCGAACGCCTGGCCGGCCCCACGGAAATCGAGCTCGAAAAGCGGATCGTCGGAAACATCCTTGCGCTCGCGACGACGCCGCTTCGCGCCGAGATCGCCGCCGACCGTTTCCGCCAGGCGCAGTTGCGCGCGGCCGAGGAGACGATGCGGCTCGCCGCCGAGACCCGCCGCGCCTTCTACCGCGCCGTCGCGCAGCGCCAGCTCGTCGGCATGCTGACCCAGGCCAAGTCCGCGGCCGAAACGGCCGCGAAGCTCTCGCACCGGCTTGGCGAGACCGGCGCCATCAACAAGCTCGACCAGGCGCGCGAGCAGGTCTTCTACGCCGAAATGACCGCGCAGCTTGCGATCGCGCGGCAGCGCGCAGCGAGCGAGCGTGAAAGACTAATTCGCCTGATGGGTCTCTGGGGCGCTGACCTCGATTTCCGGTTGCCCGATGCGCTGCCTGCGCTGCCGCGCCGCCCGCGCGCCGCGCCGGACGCCGAACGCGAAGCGGTGCAGCGCCGGATAGACCTGCAGATCGCGCGCCTCGAGCTCGAGGCTCTGCGCAAGTCCTACGGACTGACCCAGACGACCCGCTTCGTGAACCTGCTCGAGCTTTCGGGCATCGGCCGCACAAGGCGCGAGCGGGCGACCGACGAACGCATCCGCGATCGCGGCTTCGAGGTCGAGCTGCAAATTCCCATTTTCGATTTCGGGGAGGCGCGGGCGCGCCAGGCGGCCGACGCCTATATGCAGGCCGTCCATCGGCTCGCAGAGCGGGCCGTGAACGTCCGCTCCGAGGCGCGCGCGGCCTATCGACTTTATCGCTCGAGCTACGACATCGCGAGCCATTACCAGCGCGAAATCCTACCGCTGCGCAAGATCATCTCGGACGAAACCCTGCTTCGCTACAACGCCATGCAGATCGACGTCTTCGCGCTGCTTGCGGAGGCGCGCCAGCGCATCGGCGCCGCGATCGCGGCCATCGAGGCGCAACGCGATTTCTGGCTCGCCGCGGTCGATCTTGATGCGGCCATCGTCGGCGGCGGCGTCGGCGGCGGGGCCGAGCGGCCGCAAGCCGCCTTGGCGCCGGCCGGCGAAGCCGGCGGACATTGAAAAAGGAGGCTGCGATGCTGTCACGCAGACGATTCATCGGATCTTCCGCCGCAGTCCTCGCCGGCGCGGCGATGGTCAGCGGCCGCGCGCAGGCGGCCGCCATTCCCGAAGCGGTGACCGCGACCGCCGCGACCACGCAGCCGCCCCTGCCCCCCGCGGGCGGGCAGGACTACCAGCCGGTCGTCACGCTGAACGGCTGGACGCTGCCGTGGCGGATGAACGGCGACTGGAAGGAGTTCCATCTCGTCGCCGAGCCCGTGGTGCGCGAGATCGCGCCGGGCATGAAAGCCCATCTGTGGGGCTACAACGGGCAGTCGCCGGGCCCGACCATCGAGGCGGTGGAGGGCGACAAGGTCCGCATCTTCGTCACCAACAAGCTGCCCGAGCACACCACGATCCACTGGCACGGCATGCTGGTGCCGAACGGCATGGACGGCGTCGGCGGCCTCACGCAGCCGCACATCAAGCCGGGCAAGACCTTCGTCTACGAGTTCGTCCTGCGCAAGAGCGGGACGTTCATGTACCACCCCCACTCCGACGAAATGGTGCAGATGGCGATGGGGATGATGGGCCTGTTCATCGTGCATCCGCGCGATCCGAGCCTCCATCGCGTCGATCGCGACTTCGCGTTTCTCATCGGCGCCTTCGATATCGACCCCGGCAGCTACATGCCGCGGGTCAACACCATGACCGACTTCAATCTGTGGACCTGGAACAGCCGGGTTTTTCCGGGCATCGACCCCCTCGTGGTGGCCAAGGGCGACCGCGTGCGCATCAGGATGGGCAATCTCAGCATGACGGCCCATCCCATCCATCTGCACGGATACGACTTCGTCGTCACCGGCACGGATGGCGGATGGGTGCCGCCTTCGGCGCGCTGGCCGGAAGTCACGGTCGACGTGCCGGTCGGCGCCATGCGCGCCATCGAGTTCGTCGCCGATGTGCCGGGAGACTGGGCTTTTCACTGCCACAAGTCGCACCACACCATGAACGCCATGGGGCACGCGGTGAAGAACTTCATCGGCGTGCAGAAGCGCGACCTCGTGCGGCCGCTGCGGGCGCTGATCTCTCCGGACTACATGGCGATGGGCTCCGCCGGCATGGCCGAAATGGGCGCGATGGAAATGCCCATGCCCGACAACACGCTGCCGATGATGACGGGCTACGGCCCCTTCGGCCCGCTCGAAATGGGCGGCATGTTCACGGTCGTGAAGGTGCGGGAAGGACTCGCGCCCGGCGACTACAAGGACCCGGGCTGGTACCAGCACCCCGCCGGCACCGTCGCCTACGAGATCGAGCCGCCTGCGGCGGAGGCGCCGCGCGCGTCCGATCGCGGCGCCCCGACGGCTTCGCCGAAGGCCGCGCAGCGCGGCCCCCGCGGACACAATCACCAACGGCATTGAGAGGACGGATGATCATGAGAAAGACGATGCTTCGCCGCTGGACCACGATCGCCTGCTTCAGTCTTGTCGCGGCAATAGCGGGCGTCGCCGGGGCCGGCCTTGCCCGCGCTCACGACGCCGAGCACTACGCCGCCGGCGCGCCCGGCGACCCGAAGACGCCCGCGCGCGTCATCGAACTGCGGATGACGGAGGCGGACGGAAAAATGCTGTTCCAGCCGGACAGGATCGAAGTGCGCAGGGGCGAGCAGATCCGCTTCGTTTTGAAGAACACCGGCGCGCTGGAGCACGAGTTCATGCTCGCGACCAAGGCCGAGAATGCCAAGCATGCCGAACTGATGCAGAAGTATCCCGACATGGAGCACGACGATCCGAACGGCCGGCGTGTGAAGCCCAATGGGGAGAGCCAGATTCTCTGGCGGTTCACGAAGCCGGGCGAATTCGAGTTCGCATGCCTCATCCCCGGCCACTACGAGTCCGGCATGCGCGGCACGATTATCGTCAAATGAACGGATGACTGCGAAGGACGGAGACGACGATGAAGACATTTCTGCGCGTTTTGGCCATGCTCGCAGCGATGGGGGCCGCGGCACAGACGGCGACGGCACAATCCGATCTGGTCGATGGTCAGGTGACCAAGGTCGACGCGGCTGCGGGCAAGATCACGATACGGCACGGCCCGCTCAAGAAGTTCGACATGGACGAGGCCATGACGATGGTCTTTCGCGTTCGGGACCCCGCCATGCTCAAGACGGTCAAGGCCGGCGACAAGGTGAAGTTCGACGTCGACCGGATCGACGGGCAGTTCACGATCACGCGGATGCAAAAGGCGCAGTAAGCCTGCGCCTTCGCGATTTCAGCCTGCGCTTTCGCGCTCTTGCGCTTTCGTGCGTGCGCGTCGCGGCGCCCGGCCGGGCGTCGCGACGCCTCTTCCGGGGCCCATCTGCCGGCTTCGCCCCAAAAGGGCATCGATTTTGCCTCGGCGCCGGGGCAGAATGGCGAGGCCGACGCACGCCGGCATGCGGTGGCGCCCATGACCTCGACCTTTGAACGCTATCAGCGGATCGCGCCGCTGTACGATCTCCTCGATCTGCCGTTCGAGTACGGGCGCTACCGCAAGATCCGACCGCTGCTGTTTCAAGGCCTGTCAGGCCTGATTCTCGACGCCGGCGTCGGCACGGGGCGGAATTTCCCGTTCTATCCTGTCGGCGCGGAGGTCGTCGGGATCGATCTCAGCCCGGCCATGCTGGCGCGCGCCGAGCGCCGGCGCGCGCAAGCCGCCGCGGCGGTGGACCTGCGGCAGATGGACGTGACGCGGCTCGCCTTTTCGCGCCACACCTTCGATGCGGCGGTCGCCACGTTCCTGTTTTGCGTGCTCGCGGATGAGTTGCAGGTTCCCGCGCTCCGGGAGCTCGCGCGGGTGGTCAAGCCGGGCGGCCCGGTCCGCCTGCTCGAGTACACACGCCCGCGCGGCGCCTTGCGGCGGGCGCTGACGAAGATCTGGGAGCCGTGGGTGTTCTGGGCCTACGGCGCGGGGTTCGACCGCCGCACCGAGGAGCACGCCGTCGCGGCTGGCTTGGAAATCCTGGAAAGCCGTTTTGTCGTCGACGACCTCATCAAGATCATCGCGGCGCGCGCGCCCGCATGAGCGGGGCGCGGCCGACCGCGCCGGCGCGTCGCTTTCGCGCATGCGATCGGCCATCGCATGCGCCTCCGCCACAACATTTTGTCGCGGCACTGCTGGCGGCACTGCTGATCGTGGACGAGCTCGGCTATTTGTCCTTCGACTCCGACGCGGCGCACTTCGTTCTTTCAGCCGGTGGGCCGCCGCTTACGAGCGCGGCGCCATGCTGGTGACTTCGAACCCAGACCTTTGCGGCGTCAGAATACTCTCGAACGTCACGTGCGTTGGAGTCCATCGCGCCATGCAATCGCTTCAAGTTCAACCCGGACAGCATCCTCGACGGCAATCACGGGTCGTGCCTGGAATTCAAAAGCAGGGTAGGTCGAGCAGAACTTGTGAACGGCCAACGGATCTTCGCAGTCGACCAACACATGCCCACCCCACTCGCCCACTCGCACAACGAACAACTCGATATTGAAATTTGCGGGCGCCTTCCATTGACTGAAAATGTCCAGTATCCGCTTCTGGGCATTCTCGTACTCCGCAGGCGATCCTTGCGGGCGTTCGAACCAGCTGATCATGTACTTCATCCGCATCCTCCTCTATTGAGTTGAAATCTTCACAACGACGTATTTTTGAACCACAACCCTTGCGCAATCGGGCTTCGTTGCGAGTCGGTTTTCGAGACTCACGTAGCCCTCGCGATGCGGCGTGAGAGCAGCATGATGAATGCAGCGTAACGAATGCAGCGTAGAGGAAAGCGCGGGCGGAGTCGATCGCCGCCTCGACGTCCTTTGCGAGCCTCCCGGTGCGGTCGATCCAGGCGACGAACCTCTCGACCACCCGGGGCAAAACGGCGCAGCCGATCTGACCCGGGTGATGATGATGTTACTTAGGACCGCTTTTCATCCGGCGCGTGCTCAACCTGACCTGAGCCCCGGAATCTCCTCCACGAATGGGTAGAGTCCGTCACCCGCTGGGGGATGGACATGAAGCCAAGCCGGTTCACGGAAGAGCAGATCATCGGGATTCTGCGCGAGCAGGAAGCTGGCGCGAAGACCGCCGATGTGTGTCGCAAGTACGGGATCAGCCGTAAGCTCTGTCAGACAAAGAAAGGGCTGGTCTAAAGACGAGGACTCCCGGAAGGCCCGTCGTCCCCCTTGGGGATACAGGATTGCGGCATCGGCTTCGGTGGACGCAAACGCGTTACCTCCGATCACGTCGGTCGTGATGGGGGCGCGGCGACGTGGTGGGCGGGCGGATCGCTCGTGCGGCGACGCACGCCATGCGCCATTGCGAGCGAGGACCGTGATCGGCCCCTTCCTGCTACTCGCCGATCTCTCGCGCCGCCTTGCGCTTGTGGGCCATGAGCGCCATCAGGCGGCGGTCGCGCCACAACTGCCGCTCGACCAGCTTGTCCTCCGGCAGGCGCGCGCGCCGGTCCTTCAGCACCACCTCAAGCACGGGCCCGGCCCAGTCCACGCGGCGCGCCTGTGTCGGCGTAATACGCGCGTAGATCTGCTGATAGCGCGCGACATAGTCGACGACCCCGCCCGGGGCATTGAGATCAATGGTCTCGAAGGGCCCCATAAAACTCCAGCGCAGCGCAAGCCCATCGCGCAGGCCGATATCCACGTCCTCCGGATCCACATAGCCGTCGGCGACCAGCCGAAACGCCTCTTCGAGAACCGCGCCCTGCATCCGGTTCATGACGAAGCCGTCGAGTTCGCGTTTCATGACGATCGGCTTTTGCCCGGCCGCACGCATCAGCTCCGTCGCCCGGGACATGGTTTCGGGCGAGGTCCACGGCGCCGGCACCACCTCGACCGCGGGCACGAGATGGGGCGGGTTGATGGGGTGGCAGACGCACACGCGGTGGCGGCCTGCCAGATGTTCGCTGATCAGGGATGGGAGGATGGCCGACGACGAGCTCGCCAGCACGGCATCGGGCCGTGCCAGCCGGTCGAGCTCCGTAAACAGCGCCTTTTTGACATCGAGCCTCTCGGGCGCATTTTCCTGCACGTGGTCCGCCCCATCAACGGCCGCCGCGATGGACGGCGCGGCTTTCACGCGGCCGCGCACGACCTTCGGCGTCTGGCCATTGAGCAGGTCGTTGTCCGCAAGGAACGGCAGGACATCATCGATGAAGGCGAGCGCCGCCTCCGTCGCCTCCGCCGCCGAGTCGCAAAGCGCCACCTCGAAGCCGGCGCGCGCGAAGGTGATCGCCCACGCCCGCCCGATAAAGCCCGATCCAACGATTGCAATCTTGTTCATGGATGATCTCGCTTCACAGCCAGAGAATCTTGCGGCGCAGCTCGAAATCGTGCGCCAACGGACGCGCCGGGCCCTCGTGCACGACACTGCCGCGTTCCAGCACGGTCGCCCGGTCGGCGAGATTGAGAACGAGATCGAGATTGTGATCGACGATCACGATGGAGATGTCGCGGCGCAGGCGGTCGAAGACGTCAAACAATTCTTCCGTCACAGCCGGCGACAACCCCTCGAACGGCTCGTCGAGGAGGAGGACGCTCGTGTCGCCGATGAGGGCGCGGGCGACCGCGACCATCTGCTGCTCGCCGCCTGAAAGCAGATCGGCCGGCGTGTCCAGCCGCTCCTTGAGACGCGGAAAAAGGGTGAGCACCTCCTCTTCCGTCCAGTGGCGGCCGGCGCCCGTGCGGCGTTTCAGCCGACCGAGCTCCAGATTGTGGCGCACCGACATGCCATGGAAGAGTGCCCGGCCTTGCGGGACGTAGCCGATGCCCGCCCGGGCGATGGAGGCCGAGGCTTCGCCGGCAAGATTGCGGCCCATCAGCAGCACCTCGCCGCGGGCCGGCGGCACAATGCCGACGACGGTCTTGAGCAGTGTCGACTTACCGGCGCCGTTGCGGCCGAGAAGCGCGACGATCTCTCCCCGGTGAACCGTGAGGGATACGCCGGCGATGATGCGGCTCTTGCCGTAGAAGGCATCAACATCCTTGAGCGCGAGCACCGTCTCGGGTGTCGTCGCCGAGACAATGGGGCGACTTGCGATCGCCGCAGCTCCCGAGCCGATATAGACTTCCTGCACCTTCTTGTCCGCGCGCACATCCTCCACCGTGCCATCAACCAGCACCTTGCCGTCGGCCATCACCGTCACGGCATCGGCGAGTTCAAACACGCGGTCGATGTCATGCTCGACGAGCAGCACCGGAATATCGGCTGAGAGCTGTTTGATGAGGCCCGCGACCCGGCGGCGCTCCGCCGCGGCAAGCCCCGCGAGCGGCTCATCGAGCAGGAGGACGCGCGGCTTCGTCGTGAGGGCAAGCCCCATATCGAGCAGGCGCTGGCCCCCATAGGAAAGGGCGCCCGCCTCCGCCTGCTCCATCCCCTCGACCCCGAGGAATGCGATGATCTCGCGCGTCTGCGACTCGATGTCGGCGATGCCGTCGGCTGCGATCCAGGGATTGAAGCGCGCGGGGTGGGTCGCCTGAATGCCGAGACGCAAGTTCTCCTTCAGCGTGAGGCCGGCAAAGAGATTCGTGATCTGGAAAGAGCGGGCGAGGCCCCGCCGACAGATGGCGGGTGGAGAAAGACCATCGATGCGGGCGCCGGCGAGAAGAATTTCGCCCCTGTCGCACCGATAAAGGCCGGAGATGAGGTTGAAGGCCGTGGTCTTGCCGGCGCCATTTGGGCCGATCAACGCATGGAGGCTACGGTCCCTCACCGTAAAGCTCGCATCCGCCACGGCCTGCACGCCGCCAAAGCGCTTGGTGAGCCCCTTCGCTTCCAGAAGCGGACGATCTCCTGTGTCAGGCGCGTGCGGGCGCAGCAGGAACGACGGCAGCGGCCGCGCCTCGGCCTCCGCCCGGCCGGCCATGGCGGCGCTCTCGATGCGGGTCTTCCTGACAGGCGCAAGCAGACGCGCCGCAACGCCCACAAGACCCGTCGGAGAGAACAGGATGAAGCCGACGAACAGCAGCCCGAACCAGAACAGCCAGTTCGGCGTCCACATGGAGAGGAATTCGCGGAAGATCACATAGAAGAGTGCCCCCAGCGCCGGCCCGAGAAAGCTGCGCATGCCGCCGACAATGACCATGGCGAGGAGCTCGCCGGAGAAGGTGACGGAAAGCGGGTCGGCGGAGGCGAAGCGGTGATTGAACGCCATGAGCGCGCCGGCAAGCCCTGCGCCCGTCGCCGCTGTGGCAAAGCACACGAGCTTGTAGAGCTGGGTAGGATAGCCGAGAAAGCGGGCCCGCTGCTCGTTCTCGCGAATGGCGACGAGAACGGTGCCGACCGGCGAACCCAGGAAGCGTTGCAGCGCGTAGACGACCGCAAATCCAATGACGGCGACGGTGGCATAGAAGATCGCGGGCTTGTCGAGGTCGAGGCCGAGAAGGCGCCCGCGCGCGACGCCGCCGAGGCCATTCTCACCGCCCGTCAGATCCGTCCACCGAAAAGCGACGGCGTAGCTGAGCGCGGCGAGCGCGAGCGTGAGCAGCGAGAAATAGACCCCGCGCCGCCGCAGAACGAGGACGCCGAGAACGACGGCGGTCAATGCCACAATGATGAGCGCGGCGACGAGCGGCAGCACAAAACCGCCCGGCACGAAGTGACGTTGAACCAGCACCGCCGCATAGGCGCCGATGCCGAACCAGGCTCCGTGACCGAAGGAAACGAGGCCCGTGTAGCCCACAAGGAGATTGAGCGACAGACACGCGATGGCGAAGATCACGATGTCGCTCGCGGAAGTGAGAGTGAGACCGAGCGAAGAGACAAAGGCCGGTAGGAGGATAAGCGCTGCGGCCGCAATGACGAGGTTCACGTGCTGCCGCACCCAGGTCATGCCAAATCTCATTCGAAGCGAAGGATGCGTTCGCCGAACAGGCCGCGCGGACGCGCGAGCAGCACGGCGACCATGAGAACGTACATGGAGGCCTCGGCAGCGGGCGGCAGGAAGTAAACAGTGAGCCCCCTCACCACGCCGACCAGAAGAGCCGCAAGCACCGCGCCCCAGAACGAGCCGAGGCCCCCGATGACGACGATGACGAAGGAGGCCGTGAGAATCTCGGCCCCCATTGCCGGGTGGACGCCGGTGACCGGCGCCATCATCACGCCGGCAAGGCCCGCAAGACCAATGCCGAGCCCGGCAACCGCCGTGAGATAGGGCGAGAGCGAAATGCCCAGGGCGCCCACCATGTCCGGGTTCTGCACGCCGGCCCTCACCACGCGGCCGAAGGCGGTGCGCTGCAGAAGGAACCAGAGGCCCGCGACCGCAGCGATCGCCACCAAAAGGATGGCCATTCGATAGCGGGAATAGATGAAATCGCCGATAAATACCTGGCCGCGGAGAAATTCCGGAATGCCGAAGGGGATGGGCGCGGCGCCGAAGGTTATCCGCAGCGCCTGCTCGATCACCATGGCCAAGCCAAAGGTCATGAGCAGGCTCAGAATCGGGTCGGCCCGGTAGAAGCCGCGGAAGAGAACGCGCTCGATGAGCATGCCGAGAAAGGCGACCGCGACCGGCGAGGCGACGAAGGCGACCGGAAAGCCAAAGCGGTTCCCGATCTCGACCGCAAGATAAGCGCCGATGGCATAGAAGCCGCCGTGCGCCAGGTTGACGATGCCGCCGAGGCTGAAAATGAGCGACAGGCCGAGCGCGATGAGCAGATAGGCGACCCCGACGAGAAGACCGTTCAGGATCTGCTCGAGGATAAAGACGAGTTGCAGCGGCAAGGGCGGCCTCGCTGGCGGCGGCTGATCTGCGCCAGGGCGACGCGCGACGGCGCGCCGCCCTCCTCTGTCGTCAGGTCTGGAAGCTGCAGGCGTTCTCCTCGCGCGTCGGCGCAATCGAATCGAGCGGCGCCTCTGCCGCCGGCACGGCCGGGCCAAGGATCATGAGATCCCATTGGTCCTTGACCTGGGCAAGGGGCTTCGCCGTCATCGTGTACATTTCCTGGATGAGCTGGTGGTCCCAGCTGCGGAAATAGCCCTCGCGCGCCTTGAGGATGTCGAATTTCGGCTCCTTCTCGAAATAGGCGAGCAGCCCGGCGGTGTCGGTCGTCTTGGCTTCGTTCATGGCCCGGGCCAAGACCTTGGCGCCCACATAATCGCCCCAGGCCTGGTTCTCGGGCGGCTTGCCGAATTTCTTCATGAAGGCCGCGACAAAGGCCTTGGACTGCGGCACGTCGAGATCGTGATGCCAGATGATCGGCCACACGCCGCCGAAATTGCCCTTGCCCGCACCCCACGCGACCGCGGTGTCGAACCCGAAGCCGCCGTACGGAATGGACAAGCCGAATTCGCTGTACTGCTTGATGAAGTTGGTGATCTGGTTGCCGGCGAGGTTGGAGATGATCACGTCCGGCCGCGCCTGGCGGATCTTCAGGAAGTAGGCCGAGAAATCGGTGGCGTCGGTCGGCACCAGCTCCTCCCAGGCCACCTCGCCGCCATTCGCCTTGACGAAACGTTTGGCAACCGCGGAAAGGTCGTGGCCGAAGGCGTAGTCGGCGGTGAGGCTGTAGAGCTTCTTGCCCTTGATCATGCCGTCGCGCAGCATGGCCGAGCCGACCGCCTTGACATACTGCGTGTTCGCCCCTTCCACGTGGAACATGTACACGTTGCAGTCCTTGCCGCGCAGCGCGTCCGAATTGCCGCCGGTGTTCACGAAGATTTTTTTGTGACGCGCCGCCACCTGCGCGATGGCAAGGCATGAGGCCGAGCTGATCTCGCCGATGATGCAGGCGACGTTGTCGCGCTCGATATAGCGGAGCGCCTTCGAGGAGGCCGTCGCCGGATTGACGCTGTCCTCCATCAAAAGTTCGACCTTGCGGCCGAGCACGCCGCCCGCGGCGTTGATCTCCTCCACCGCAAGCTGCACGCCCATCTGCCCATAGGCGCCGAGCGGACCGAGGAAGCCGGTCAACGGCGTCAAGTGCCCGAAACGCACCACGTCCGACTGGCCCCGCGCCACATAGGGCATGCCGATGCCGCCCGCGAGCGCGGTCGCGCCAAGCGCTTTGACGACATGTCGCCTGGTAAAGGATTGTGAAGGTTTTTGCATCACGTCCCTCCCTGTTCCGTCACTGAAGAGAGGGATACCGGCCGCTGCAACCCCCCGGCGGAAGCCGCCGACGCTTGCGTCCGTTCCACTCCCCATCGCGCGACAAGACGTTGCCGGTTGATCCGGCTATCTGCTATCTGTGATCACAAATACGACGAGCAGGGGGCGGAATGCAACCCGAAAAGACGCCGTGAGAGCGACCGAAGACCTCGAAGCGCCAAGCCTCGCCGACAAGATGGGGCGCGTTGTGCGCCTCACGCTCGCTGAGAAGGTCTACCAGGACCTGAAGGAGCTGCTGCTCGCCGGGCAGGTGGCGCCGGGTGAGCGTTTCACCCTGCGTGGGCTCGCCGCGGCCATCGGCACGAGCGCCATGCCGGTGCGCGAGGCCGTCGGCCGCCTCGCGGCCGAGCGAGCGCTCGAAGTGCTGCCGAACCGCGCTGTGCGCGTGCCGCTTATGACCCGCGCGCGCTTCCTCGAGCTGCGCCTCATCCGCATCAGCCTCGAAGGTCTTGCCGCGGCGGTCGCCGCTGAGCGGCGCGACGAAGCCGATCTTGCGGCGATCGTGCGCTTCGAGCGGGAATTCGCCGCCGAGCGCATGCGCAAGCATCCCGATCCCGGTGTCGCCATTCGCGCCAACAAGGAACTGCACTTTGCCGTCTACCGGGCGGCTCGCATGCCCGCGCTTTTCCAGATCATCGAAGGACTGTGGCTGCAGATCGGCCCGGTGCTCAATCTCGACCTCCGCGCAAGCCCGAAGCGCCTCGAGGAAGGGGAAGCCCATCTGCACCACGCGCGCCTCGTCGACGCTCTGCGCCGGCGGGACGGAGACGGCGCACGGGCAGCGCTCGTCGCCGACATCACGACCGCGGGCGACTTCATCCTGGCCCGAGGGGTGATGCCGGAGTGAGAGGCGGGGAAAATCAATTCTCCGGGGAGATGACGCATGGATCTGGGCATTGCGGGACTGCGCGTTGTCGTCACAGCGGGGGCTTCCGGAATTGGGCTGCAGATCGCGCGCGCCTTCGCGGCCGAAGGGGCACGCGTCCACATTTGCGATGTCAGCGCGGACGCCATCGCCGCGTTGTGCAAGTCGGACCCCGAAATCACGGCGGCCCAATGCGACGTATCCGACCGGGAGAGCGTGGCGCGGTTCCACGCCGACGCGATCTCGCGGCTCGGCGGCCTTGACGTTCTCGTCAATAACGCCGGCATCGCGGGCCCGACCGGCCGTGTTGACGCCATTGCGCCCGAGGACTGGGATCGCACGCTTGCCGTCAACATCACCGGGCAGTTCAACGTCACGCGCCTTGCCGTGCCTTATCTCAAGGCAAGCCGCAATCCTTCCATCATCAATCTCTCGTCGGCGGCCGGTCGCCTTGGCTTCCCGATGCGCTCGCCCTATGCCGCCTCGAAATGGGCCGTCGTGGGCTTTACCAAGTCGCTGTCCATGGAGCTCGGCGAATTCGGCATCCGCGTCAACGCCATCCTGCCGGGCTCCACCGATGGGCCGCGCATCCGCGCCGTGTTCGAGAGCAAAGCGCGCGAAAAGAATTTGTCGGTCGAGGAGGTGCAGGCGGCGGCCCTCGCAGCGACATCGCTGAAGCGGCTCATCCCGCCCGAGCATCTTGCGGCGGTTGCGGTGTTTCTCGCCTCCCCGCTTGCGTCCACCATCTCCGGCCAGGCCATCGCCGTCGATGGCGACACGCAGATGCTCGTGTGAGGCCGCGCAGCTCCGCTTCGCTTGGCGCGTGCGCGGCGCCGTGCGCAGCGCTGTCCCCCACGCGCGCGCCCGCCGAGGAGACCATGGCCTTCTTGCCGTACAGGCCAGCAATAAACCCAGCTCCGCGGGTCGCGGTGCGGCTGTCCGGCGCGAGCGTCGCGCAGATGCGTGCGACCTTACGCCGTGCCGCCGACATGCGGCGCCTCGCTCGTGCCCGGGAGCGCGAGGCGCCGCAGATCGCCGGCCGTCGCCATGTCCCGCCGACCGATCAAAACGACCTGCCGAGATAATCGGCGAGCTGATCCAAGGTGCCGGTCCAGCCTTGGCGCATGGAGTCGTGCGCCCCGTCGAACGTGCGGCGCTCCTCCTCCGTCGGCTCGAAGGGCACCCAGCGGATGGTCACCGTGGTGCGGCCGTCACCCTCGGCGAGCGAGACGGTGGTCACCATCTGCAGAGGCCAGCTCGGCGCCATCGGATGGCGCGTGAGCCCGCCGCGTTCGTCCGAGAACGCGTTGATCCAGACGAGCCGCTCTGGCTCAGCGATCTCTTGATAGACCGCCCTGCCCCACATGTCCTTTCCTTCGGGCGAGCGCAGGCCGTAGTGGTAGGTGCCCCCGGGGCGGAACTCCATCCGCGCGACCTTCGCGGTGAATCCCTTGGGCGTGAACCACCGTTGCAAGTGCTCGACCTCCGTGAAGGCTCGCCAGACCCGCTCGCGCGGCGCGTCGAACGTGCGGGAGATGACGAAGGGCGCTTCGGCCGCGGCCTGCGGGGCCATGGTGCTCATGGCGCGCTCCTCGTGAGTTTCGGCAATTCCGGCGCTATTCGGCGACGACGATCATCCAGCCGACGCCGAACCGGTCCTTCACCATGCCGAAGCTCTTCGCGAAGAAGGTCTCGGCGAGCGGCATGGTGACCTGGCCGCCGTCGGCGAGCGCGTCGAATCTGCGCTTCGCCTCGGACTCGTCGTTCAGCGCGATCGAGAGCGAGAAGCCCTCGAACTTCGGGTTGCCGCGCGCGTGACCGTCCGAGGCCATCACCTGCGCGTCGCCTCGTGCGGAAGCAGCAATGCATGATCTTGTTCTCGCTGCCGGGTGCAACCTTGTCGGGCGGCGGCGGCTCAGGGCTTTCCCCGAACCGCATGAGCATTTCCACCTCGGCGCCGAGCGCCTTCTTGTAGAATTCGAGCGCCTCCTCGCAGCGGCCGTCGAAGACGAGATAGGGCGTGACCGACATGATTCGCTCCTTTCCGGCTACGTTGCCCATTGACGCTCAAGTGGAATCCAGATCCCGATGTCGTCGAGGCCGGCGATGGTCATCCGCCGGCCGACCACGATCCGCGGGGACTCGACGACGACGCGGGACGCGGTGCGGATGGATCCTCCCTCATGGAACCTCCACGGAACGTCACGCCGGCTCGCCGCGATAGGCGCGCTCGAGCGCGGCGATGTCGAACTTCTTCATCTGCAGAAACGCCTTGGTGACGCGCTTCACCTTCGCCGGGTCGGAATCCATCAGCATCTTCGGCAGCGCCGTCGGCACGACCTGCCAGGAGAGACCGAACCTATCCTTGAGCCAGCCGCAGGGGCCCTCCTCGCCGCCGGCGGAAAGCTTGTCCCAGTAATAGTCCACGTCGGATTGGGTCTCGCAGTGAACCTGAAACGACACCGCTTCGGTGAACTTGAACTGCGGCCCGCCGTTGAGCGCGACGAACGGCTGCCCGTCGAGCTCGAATTCGACGGTCATCACCGTACCGGCCTTCTTTCCGTGGATCTCGTAGCCCTCCTCGCTGAAGCGGCTGATGCGGCCGATGCGGGAATTCCTGAAGATCGACGTGTAGAACTTCGCGGCTTCCTCGGCTTCGGTGTCGAACCAGAGGCAGGGCGTGATCGTGCGGGGCCTGAGCGTCATCGATTCCTCCTTCGCGCCATGCAGCCACATCAGGGGTAGAACGTCTTGGCGAAAACGCCGGTCTTGAAGATCGTTGCGTCCGCAACTCTGAGCCGGCGTGATGCGCCGACCTCGTCGAGGATCCGCGGTCCGCGTCCGAGAACGACGGGAGGGACGATCAGCCGGTAGGCATCCACCGTGCCGCTCGCGATGAGCGCGCGTGCAAAGCGCGCGGCCTCGTGCGCGAGCAGATCGCGCCCCGGCTCTTGCTTGAGCGTCTCCCGCGCAAGATCACCGGAGGCGAGCCGCGTTTCGGCCCAATCGGCACGTTTCCGGCTCGTCGAGAAGACGACCTTCGGAATGCGGTTCATCGACGGCGCGTAGGGCTCGGTCGAGGACGGCCAATGCGTCGCCATGTCCTGATAGGTCACACGCCCTACGAGGTGGGCGCGCGCCTCCCACAATCGTTGGACGATCCACTCCGTGACTTCCGCATCCACGCCCGGAAACACCCACTCGCGCTCGCCGTTTGGTCCACCGACAAAGCCGTCAAGCGAGAATTGCGACTGCGAAATGAGTTCGCGCATTGGACGCTTCGGGCCCGTCGCTCGGTTCCGTTCCGTTCAAGCGCCCACGCTGCGCGCTTCAGAGGTGCAGCAGGAGGCCGCTCCGGCCCGTTCGTACTCGTCGTGGCGACGCCACCACCCATAAGGCGGTGTCTGCGGCCAACCGGGCGGCGAATCCTCCCACGGCTCCTGGCGGCCGAACGGTACGAGATCGAGGAACGTCCACACGCTGCCGAGCGCCTCGACGCCGCGGCCGGTCGTGAAATACGTGCGGAACACCCGCTCGCCGTCGCGCAGGAAGACGCTGAGCCCGAAGGTCTCACCGTCCTGCTCCGCGTCGGGGCGCGGCTCGCGCGGGCCGACACCAAAGTCCGCATTAAAATCGTTCCTGAACGAGGAGACCCACGGGATCGTCCAGCCCATGCGCTGGCGGTACGCCTCGATCTTGGCGATCGGCGCCCGCGAGACGAGCGCGAAGGATACGCCGCGCGCATGAAGATGCGCGAGGCGGCCGACCTGATCGACGACCATCGAGCAGCCGACGCAGCCGGCATCCTGATTCGGGCCGAACATGAAGTGATAGACAATGAGCTGCCGCCGGCCCTCGAACAGATCGAGCAGAGTCGCAGGACCCTGCGGGGCATCGAATACGTAACGCGTTTCGATCTCGATCATCGGCAGCCGGCGCCGCTCGGCGGCGAGCCGGTCGCGCCGGCGTGTGAGCTCCTTTTCGTTGACGAGCAGCCGATCGCGTGCGACTTGCCACTCGGCGACGGAAACAACTTTCGGCAGTGTCGCTTGCGTATTCATGCTGTCCTCCTCCCTTTGAGGTGTTCGGACCTACATCGCGAAGATCGCGTCCCAGACGACGAGCGTCGCGGCCGCGTCGTTGGTGAACTGCGGATGGAACGAGAAGCCGAGCCTCTCGAAGAAGGCCTTCGACCGGGGGCGATCGGAGACCGACAGATTAACGAAATAGCCTCCGGCATGTTTCCTCGCGCTCGCCGTGGCGGACGACACGGGAGCAGGTCGGGCGTCTCGGCGATGACGGCCGCGGCCGCCCGGGTTCGACGGCGTCTCAGCCGCCGGCTGCCTCCACGCGCGGCGCGGCCTCGCGGGCGCGGCCGGCCGTCGCACGCGCGGCACAGCGAATCCGGCGCGGCGCCGAGGCGAAAGTTTTCCGTTCCTTCATCGCTGTTCCTTCCGGGTGTTACGTGTATATACACATAATGTGGCACGACGATGTCAGTGGGGCGAGCGTATCGGTGTGCAGCGACTTCAGCCGGGCGCAGCGCGCGCGAGCTTGTGGAGGGCTTCGGCCACGTGGGTGCCGATGCCCTCGACGAGGGCCGTCTGCACCTTCTTCCAGGTCGGGAAGGCCTGCTTGAGCGCGGCCTGGCCCTTCGGCGCAATCGCGACGATGCGCGCGCGCGCATCCTCGCCCGGGCGGGTGAAGACGAAGCCCTGCTCCTCCGCCACGGCGAGATTGCGCGTGAGCGTCGTGCGGTCGACGGCGAGGAAATCCGCGAGGTCGCCGATCGTCTGCGGCCCGTTGAGCTCGAGCGCGGCAAGCAGGGTGAATTGGGTCGCGCGCAGGCCGTGGCGCCGCAGCTCGTGATCGTAGGCGCGTGTGATCGTGCGCGCCGCGCGGCGGGCGGCGAAGCACAGGCAGGCCGCGCATTCGGCAAGATCGGGCTCGCGCTGGCGTGCGGACGATCGAGCGGGCGGCCGAGCGGGCAAGCGCGTGGACATCGTATTGGCGAAAGACTTCGGCGCTCTCACGCAAATACGTGTATATACATCTTTCGCGCTGGTCAACCGCCGCCCACGCGGCGGCGCGCATCGCCCGCATCACCGGCGAAGTGCTCGAGGTCAGGCGCGGCTTTGGATCAGATAGCCATTCAGCGCTCGGCAACTCTGGCGCGCTCTCTTGCACGTGCGCATACTAATCCCTCTATCCGCCCCTCCAGGAGATCGCGTTTTTCGGCGATCCAAGGCGCCATGAAGTCGAGAAAGGCGCGGATGCGCGCGACGCGATCGAGCAGACGAAAGGCTTCGTCGGCACCGGCGGTATCGTGAATATGAGCGCCACTGACCACCTTGGCCTCGATCTCTCGGCCTTCAAGATACTGGAGATCAAGAACGGCGACTGGACGATCGTCGAAACGGGACGTTGAGGGAACTCTCTCTCCCCGCTTGCGGGACGACGGCCGGGGTGAAGGGCAACAAGCTTACTGTTCATTAGCCCTCACTCGAATTGCGGGTGCTCGCACTCGCTACCGGCCCTCCCCCATCGCACGTCGGGCGTGCCCGACTTGCGACCGAGAAGAGCGGGACTCGGGCACGCCCGCGTTCCCTTGCGGGGAGAGAAGTGCACCTGCTCATCCGGCCTCCACGAACAACCGGACCTTCCATGGCCGAGTTTCTGCAATTCGCCTTCTCGGGGCTCACGGTCGGAGCCGTTTATGCGCTGGTCGCGCTCGGCTTCACGCTGATCTACAACGCCTCGGAGGTCGTGAACTTCGCGCAAGGCGAGTTCGTCATGATCGGCGGCATGGCGACCGTCTTCCTTGTGGCGCTTGGCGTACCGCTGCCGCTCGCCGCAATCCTCGCCGTCATGACCGCAATCATCGTCGGGCTTCTCCTCCACCGGCTCGCCATCGAACCCGCGATGGGCTCCTCGCTCGTCACGCTCATCATCACCATCGGAGCCTCCATCTTCCTGCGCGGCGTCGCGCAGATCGTCTTCGACAAGCAGTTCCATTCGCTGCCCGCCTTCTCCGGCAACACGCCGATTTCCGTGCTGGGCGCCACCATCCTGCCGCAGAGCCTGTGGGTGCTCGGCGGCGCCGCCGTGATCGTTCTCGCCCTGTGGCTCTTCCTCGACCGCACGCTCACCGGCAAGGCGCTGCTGGCGACCGCCGCCAATCGACTCGCGGCGCGTCTCGTCGGCATCGATACGGTGAAGATCCTCGCGCTTGCCTTCGGCGTCTCGGCTGCGATCGGCGCGATTGCCGGCGTGCTCGCGACGCCGATCACGCTGACGCGCTACGACATCGGCACGCTCGTTGCGCTGAAGGGCTTTGCCGCCGCCATGCTCGGCGGCATGGGAAGCCCGGTCGGCGCGGTGGTGGGCGGCCTTCTGCTCGGCCTGATCGAGGCCTTCGGCGCGGGCTACCTGAGCTCCACGTACAAAGACGGCATCGCCTTCATCGCCATCCTCGTCGTGCTGTTCGTGATGCCGCGCGGGCTCTTCGGCGGGCGCAGCGTGGAGCGGGTGTGATGCGCCCCGTGAGCAGGCTCCTCGGCTCCCGTCTTGCGACCCTGCTCCTCATCGCGGTCGTCATTGTCGTCATTCCGTTCCTGGTGCCGTCCACCTTTCATCTGCGCGTGGCCGCGCTCGTATGGATCTCGGCGCTGGCGGCCGTCGGGCTCAACCTTCTCATGGGCAATGCCGGGCAGGTGAGCCTCGGCCACGCCGGCTTCTTCGGCATCGGCGCCTATGCGGTGGCGCTGGGACCGCCCCAACTCGGCATTCCGCCGCTCGCGAGCGTCTTGTTCGGCGCCATCGGCGCGGGCGTGATCGCCTACGTCGTAGGCCGGCCGCTGCTACGGCTGCGCGGGCATTATCTCGCCATCGGCACGCTCGGCTTCGGCGTGCTCGTGGCGCTCGTGCTCACGAGCGAAAGCGCCATCACGGGCGGCCCGGACGGCATGGCGGTCCAGCGCCTCACCGTCTTCGGCCATCGCATCAGCGGCGCTCAGACCTGGTATTGGGTGACCGGCGCGGCCCTGCTCGTAGGGGCGGCGGTGGCGCTCAACCTCGACGCGAGCCCGACCGGGCGCGCCCTGCGCGCGCTCCACGACAGTGAGGTGGCGGCCATGGTGGCGGGCATCGACGTGGCGCGCTTCAAGCTGCGCGTCTTCGTCATCTCGGCCGTCTACGCCGCCGTGGCGGGCTCGCTGCTCGCTCTCATGAACGCCTTCATCACGCCGGATGCGGCGGGCTTCCTGCATTCCATCGAACTCGTCACCATGGTGGTCGTAGGCGGGCTCGGCTCGGTAACGGGCGCCATCGCGGGCGCTGCGCTGCTCGTCACGCTGCCGCAGACGCTCACGTTCCTGCAGGAATACGAGCAGGCCATGCTCGGCCTCCTTATCATGCTCTTCATGATCTTCCTGCGTCGCGGCATTGTGCCGAGCCTCGTTTCGCTCGCCCGCGGGAGGGGCGCATGAGCCTGCTTCGGGTTGAGGACGTGCGCATCACCTTCGGTGGCGTCACTGCCCTCGACGGGGTCGACTTCTCCGTCGCGCCCGGCGAGGTGTTTTCGATCATTGGCCCGAATGGTGCCGGGAAAACGACGTTGTTCAACGTCATCTCCGGGCTCTACCGTGCCGAGCGCGGCACCATACGCCTTGCCGACGAGGATGTGAGCCGGCTGACGCCGCACGAGCTTGCGCGGCGCGGCCTCTCCCGCACGTTTCAGAACCTGCAGGTCTTCTTCCGCATGACGGTCGCGGAAAACGTGATGGTCGGCCGCCACATGGCCGAGCATTCCAGCCTTCTGTCCGATCTCCTGGGCCTGCCCATCGTCACCCGTCAAAACCGGGCGACACGCGCGGCCGCCATCCGCCTGCTCGAGCGCGTCTATGGCCTTTTTCCGGTGCTCGCGGAAAAGCGGCAGTTGCCGGCGGGAGGTCTTTCCGGCGGCCAACAGCAGATGCTCGCCATCGGTCGTGCGCTGATGGCCAAACCGAAGCTTCTCCTGCTCGACGAGCCCTCGCTCGGCCTCGCGCCTCTGCTCGTGGACCAGATCCTGGATACGATCAATCGGCTGAGGCGGGAGGGCATGACCGTGCTGCTCGTGGAGCAGAACGCGTCCGCCGCGCTCGCCATTGCCGACCGCGGCTACGTTCTAGAAACGGGCGCGATCGCCCATGCCGGCACGGGCGCGGCCCTCCTCGGCGACCCGAAGGTGCAGGCCGCCTATCTCGGCGTGTGACGAACCTTTTTAGTTGCCCGGCCTTCCTTTCCCACCTTCGTCGAACAGGAATGGGCGATTCGACGCTTGCTTACGTCGACCGCACGCGACGGGAGAAAACGCCCAATCAGGTGCCAAGACTTGAACAGAGTCCACGGCGGAACGCTGAAGCACCCGCTGGTCTCGACCGGCCCGCGCAACCCTGATCAGGTGGGGATCGCCGAGACACCGAACCATCAGACGACCTCGACGACCGCCTTCTCGCGGCCTTGCGAGCGCAGATCAATCACCGCGCCTGCCCACGCCATTTCGACGGAGGCATACCCATACGGTCGGCGAAGACGGTGCCGAATCTGCCGCTCGCGCGGCCGCACGTGCCGGGCTCTTGTCGAGCGGCCGGCCGGAGACGAGGCAGACTTTTCAACAGGCGCTCCTCGCCATGGAGGCGCCGTGCGTCGCACCGTCCTCCCTCTCTTCGCGCGCACGGCGCGGCGCGACGGGCTGCTCTCATTCGGCCCGCCGGAGGCGACCTCACTCGTCGCAGGGCTGTGTCGCGGCGCCCGGGCGGGCCGATATGTCGTGATTAAGATTAGCGAGCCGTGGCTGGGGCGGGAGGATTCGAACCTCCGCATGGCGGAATCAAAATCCGCTGCCTTACCGCTTGGCTACGCCCCAATGCGACGCCACGTCCGGGCGGCGGGCGGACCATACCGGCGCCGTCTGCCCCGATCAACGGTCGCCGGACGCGGCCGGGTCGCCAAGGCCCGGTTTCCTGTTTTCGGGCGCAGCCGAGGTCGCGAAGGCCCGGCTCCCTGTTCGGGCGCAGCCGAGGGTCGCGAAGGCCGGCTCCCTGTTGAAGACGGGACTTCGCTTGCGGGCGGCGAAGGCCGCCGTTATATAGCCGGTCTTGGCGGAGTGTAGCGCAGTCTGGTAGCGCACCACGTTCGGGACGTGGGGGTCGCAGGTTCAAATCCTGCCACTCCGACCACCCTTTCAGAAGTCCGGCCGCGCGGCCCGGCGGATTCCGCAACGCAATGCGCGCGATGAAACGGGCAAGCCGTGCCCGTGAGAGGGTCTAGACGGCCCCCAACCGCCGCCGCGAACCGCCCCTCCTCGAGCCCTCGACGAATCACAGGCCGAGCCCCCCCATGAGCGACGACATCCCGTTCGACAAGAACTTCCC
>JADGHE010000040.1 GCA_019689555.1 Variibacter sp.
GGCCACCCCCCGCCGCCCGGGCCTGGCCCGGGGGGCCCCCGGCGCCGCCCCCGGGGGGGGGGGCGCCCGCCCTCCGCCCCTTCCCGCCGCTGCGCGCAGCCGCTGACGCCGCAGCGCCGGCGCGGGGCTCCGGATTTAACCAGTTCGTTATGGAATCGGCCAATGCTTGTCGGCACCGCCCTCCCCCGCCGCCATGCCGACGGCGTTTTTCCCTCGCCATGTACGAAGAGCTCAAGAAACTCGCTGAAGAACGTTCGTCCGAGAAGCGCCTCGAACTGCTCCGCAAGCTCAGCGAGATGTATTTCGAGAATGTCGGCTCGCGCTCGGACATGGAGGAGTTCCTGTTCGCCGAGATCGTGGACCAGATCCTCGACTCGATCGCCAAGCCCCAGAAGGTGGCGGCCTCGACGACCATCGCGGGGCAGGCGGACTTTCCGCATGCGGCCGTGGTGAAGCTCGCCGGCGACCCCGACATCGACGTCGCACGCCCCGTTCTCCGGCAGTCGCCGGTGCTGACCGACGAGGACCTCACGGCCATCGCCGGCCGCGCCTCGCAGGACCACCTTCACGCGATCGCCGAGCGCCCTCAACTCTCCGAGACGGTGACGGATGTTCTCGTCGAACGCGGCGACCGCAAGGTGGTCCATACCGTGTCGGCGAATCACGGCGCCCGCTTCTCCGACTCCGGCATGAGCGAGCTTCTCGCGAAGGCGCGCGAGGATGTCGATTTGCGCGCGCTCCTGGTCGAGCGCCCCGACCTCTCGCCGGCGGCCGTCGCCAAGCTGCTTCCGCTCGTCTCCGCCAACCTGATCCTGCGGCTCGCGGAACGCGGCTACGACGTCGGCGCGTCCCTGCCGCCCGACATGCTCGCGACCGTAAGCCGCCGCCTCCTCAGCGCGCTGCGCGAGCGCAGGAGCAACATCCGCGACACCGCGACGCTGGTCGAGGCCGTGCGCTCAGGCGAGCTGTCCCTCGACGAAGCCGCGAGCCTGCTCGCGCAGACGGGGCGGCTCGTGGACCTCTCGGCGCTGCTCGCCACATTCGCGAATGTCGACCGCGACTACCTGTTCAGCCTGCTCGCGCGGGGCCATCTGCAGGCCGTGATGATCCTGTTTCGCGCGCTCGGCCTGTCGTGGTCGACGCTGCAGCGGCTGCTCGCCGCGCGCGGCAAGAAGCGCAGCGACGCTGCAACCCTGCGGCCGGACGTTCAGGCCGACTACGAGTCGATCGACCCGGAACTCGCGCGGCGCACCTTGCGCTTCTCCCGCATCCGCCGCGCCGCCGCGTCGTAACCGCGGTTTCCGCCTCGACCCGATTTCGCGTAAGCCCCGCCGGGCGATTGGTGTTATCCTACTCCCGAGCGCGGGGTGAACTCGGCGCCGCGCTGCATTCGTGCACGCCATCCGAGCAGCGGGGAGGCTTTCCATGCAGCGCCATCGTTCGCGACGGCTTGCCCTCGCGGTCGGCGTCGCCGTCCTGCCGTTCATTGCGTCGGGCGCCGCGGCCCAGATCGTGGTCTCGGCCAACGACAACAAGCAGGTGCTGGTCGACGGCGTGACCACCGTCGCCGAAAATCCCGCGCCCGACACGGTCACGATCATCGACCTCGGCGCGCGGCCGCCCCGGATCGTGGGCGAGATTCAGGCGCCGAACAGCGTGCAGGGGCCGCCGCAGAACGTCGCGGTCGCGCGCGACGAAAGCTTCGTCCTGGTGGCGAGCGCGATGAAGCACGACCCGGCCGACGCGAAGAAGCTCGTTCCGGACAACCGCGTTTCGGTGATCGACCTCAAGGCTTCGCCGCCGGGCGTCCTCGCCACGGTGCAGGCGGGGGCCGGCGCCTCCGGCGTTTCGATCAACCGCGCCGGCACGCTCGCGCTCGTTGCCAACCGCGCGGACGGCACCGTTTCGGTCTTCACCATCTCCGGCAAGACGCTGACCGCCGCCGGCACGGTGGACCTCGGCAATCCCAGATCCGGCCCGTGCCACGTCGCCTTCCTGCCGGGCGACAAGGCGGCCCTCGTCACGCGCGACGGTGACCACAAGATCTCGCTGCTCGCGATCGACGGCGACAAGGTGGACTACACGAAGCAGGACATGGTGGGCGGCATCCGCCCCTACAGTCTCGACGTCAGCGCGAAGGGCGATGTCGCGGTGGTCGGCAATCAGGGCGGCGGCCTGGGCGACACGGACGTGATCAACGTCGTCGACCTCAAAGCCCATCCGCCGCGCATCGTGGACACGATCGCGGTCGGCCAGACCCCGGAGGGCATCGGCATGTCGGCCGACGGCGCCTATGTCGCGATCACCGTCATGAACGGCTCGAACCGCCCACGCACGCACCAGGCCTACAACGACTTCGGCCTCGTGAAGGTCTTCCGCATCGCCGACGGCCGGCTGAGCCCCGTCGCGGAGGCCAAGGTCGGCCACTGGTGCCAGGGCATCGCGTTCAGCCAGGACAGCAGCCTGGTGGCGGTTCAGTGCATGGTGGAGAAGGAGGTGCAGCTCCTCGCCTTCGACGGGAAGGAGCTCAGGCCCGCCGGCGCCATGAAGGTGAGCAGCGGCCCGGCGGGCCTGGGCGGCGCGGCCCCGTAGCGGCGGGCCCGTTCCGCGCGCGCAGCCGACCGGGAGGGCGGGCGCGGCGCACGACGGCGCGATTGCTGCGGGCGGGCGCAGAGGCTACATCAGCCCCATGAGCACCCGCCCCGCCGATACGCTGGCCATCGCGCTCGCCCAACTCAACCCCACGGTCGGCGACGTGGCGGGCAATGCGGACAAGGCGCGGCGTGCCCGCGCTGCCGCTGCGCGCGAGGGCGCCGACCTCGTGGTCTTTCCCGAACTGTTCGTCTCCGGCTACCCGCCGGAAGACCTCGTGCTCAAGCCGGCCTTCCAGGCCGCCTGCCGCGCCGCCGCCGAGGCGCTCGCGCGCGAAACGGGCGACGGCGGCCCGGCCCTGCTGATCGGCTGCCCCTTCGTCGAGGAGGACAGGCTCTACAACGCGGTTCTCCTGCTCGACGGCGGCCGCATCGCCGCGGTGCGGCTCAAGGTGAACCTGCCGAACTACGGCGTCTTCGACGAGCAGCGCGTGTTCACCGCCGGGCCCATGCCGGGTCCGTTCAGCTTTCGCGGCGTGCGCATCGGCGCGCCGATCTGCGAGGACATCTGGTCGACGGACGTGGTCGAGTGCCTCGCCGAGACCGGGGCGGAGCTGCTGATCGTGCCCAACGGCTCGCCCTATTGGCGCGGCAAGGACGACACGCGCTTGAGCGCGGCCGTCGCCCGCGTCACCGAGAGCGGGCTGCCGCTGATCTATGTCAACCAGGTGGGCGGTCAGGACGAGCTCGTGTTCGACGGCGCCTCCTTTGCGCTGCACGAGGATTTGAGCCTCGCGCTGCAGCTTCCCGCCTTCGCGGAGGCGCTGGTGACGACCCGCTGGGCGCGCGCGGGCGCGACCTGGCGCTGCGTCGACGGCCCGTGCGCGAAGCTGGTCGAGGACGGCGACAAGACCGACTACGCCGCTTGCGTGCTGGGGCTGCGCGATTATGTCGAGAAGAACGGCTTTCCCGGCGTCGTGCTGGGCCTGTCGGGCGGGATCGATTCGGCGCTGTGCGCGGCGATGGCGACCGACGCGCTCGGCCCCGAGCGCGTGCGCACCGCGATGCTGCCTTCGCGTTTTACCGCGCCGCAGTCGATCGCCGACGCGGCCGCGATCGCGCGCGCGCTCGGCGTTCGGCACGAGGTGCTGCCGATCGAGGCGGCGGTCGGCGGCATCGCGCAGGCGCTTGCGCCCGCGCTGTCCGGCCTGCCGCGCGACGTGACGGAGGAGAACCTGCAGGCGCGCGTGCGCGGCGCGATGTTGATGGCGCTGTCCAACAAGTTCGGCCTGATGCTGGTGACGACCGGCAACAAGTCGGAAATGTCCGTCGGCTACGCCACGCTGTACGGCGACATGAACGGCGGCTTCAATCCGCTCAAGGATCTCTACAAGACGGAGGTCTATCGCCTCGCGCGGCTGCGCAACGCATGGAAGCCCGACGACGCGCGCGGCCCCGACGGACCCGTGATCCCGACGGGCATTCTCGAGCGGGCGCCGACGGCGGAGCTGCGCGAGAGCCAGACCGATCAGGACACGCTTCCGCCCTACGAGGTGCTCGACCCGATCCTCGAACGGCTCGTCGAGCGCGACCAGCCGGTCGCCGACATCGTCGCCGCGGGCTTCGACCGCGACACTGTGGTGCGCATCGAGCACAGGCTCGCCGTCGCGGAGTACAAGCGCCGGCAGGCGGCGCCGGGCGTCAAGGTGACGCTGAGGAACTTCGGACGCGACCGGCGCTACCCGATCGTCAATCGCTTCCGCGATGAGGGCGAACGCCTGCCCACGCCGGACCTGAAGCTGCTGTCGCACGCCATTTTGCGCAGCGATGCCGTGGACGTGTGAGGCGCCCCGCGGGCGCCCGGCGGCGCAGGCCGCACGACGCTGACGCTATTGCGAGGGCAAAAACTGCGGCCCCACGGTGCGGGGCGAGGCGGCCTGCGGTGGCGGGGCTCCGCTCGCGCCGCGCGCAACGGAAGCCGCGGCCGGCGCATCCGACGCCGCTGGCGCGGCCTTCGCGCCACGGCGCGCGCGCGAATCCGGGCCTGCGGGTTTCGCCGGCGGCTCTGTCCGCGGCTGGGACAGCGCCTTGGCCTTTTCTTCCGTCACGACGATGTCGCCGCGCTCGATCGGATCGTCGCGGACCGCGGCGGCCCAGCTCTCGCCCGGCCGCTTGCACGCGCAGGCGGGGTTGTACTCCTGCCGGTAGCGGAAGGCGTTCGGCAGCTCGGTATAGGGCCGCCCGTCGATCGACACCGCCTGGGCGATGTCCTCGCCGGGATTGCGATAGACATAGAGCGCGA
Source organism: Variibacter sp. (assembly GCA_019689555.1). Classification (GTDB taxonomy): domain Bacteria; phylum Pseudomonadota; class Alphaproteobacteria; order Rhizobiales; family Xanthobacteraceae; genus JADGHE01. The sequence continues at coordinate 4,894 of JADGHE010000040.1, forward strand.
CCTCGGTCGCCGGGCACGCCCGCTGGCACGCGCGCTCGTCCTCGCGGAAGCGAGCCGGCGTCGTGGCGTAGGAGATCGGGAAGAACGATCCGTCGCACTTGCGCACGCACACGGTGCGGAAGGTGGACGACTGCGGCGGCGCGCCCGGCGATTCACCCGGCGCGGACGGCGGCGCGGAGCCGCCGAACAGCGTATCGAAGAAGCCGCGCGGGCGCTGCGGCGCCGCCGTCTGATACTGCGGGCCGCAGCGGTTCTGCGCCAGCGCGATCAAAATCGCCTGGCGCTGCTCGCCGCGGTCGGTGTCGCCGCCGCGAAGCTGCTGCAGCGTGCCGAGGATGCGATCGAGATTGGTGCGCATGCGCTGGATCTCGGCGCTGAGCTGATCGCATTGCGGCGGCTGGCCGCCGCCGAAGAGGAAGAACCCGCTGCTCTCGCAGCCCATGCGACGCGACTGCGCGACCATGCGGTCGAGCTCGGCCTGCTGCCGGTTCGCCGCGTCCTCGTAGCGCCGGATCTGCTCGGCGCGCCCGTCGTCGGCGCCGCGATCGAGCGCGGCGAGCTGCGCTTCAAGGCGGACGCACACGTCGTCGCGCTGCGCCTCGCGGCCGAACCACGGCGCGCCCTGCGCCACAGCGGCGGAGCCCGCGGCGATCGTCAGGCCGCCGCCGCAAAGGGCGACCGACAGGAATTTCGCGGCTTTCTGCGCCGTGAACCCGAACAAATGACCGTCCTTGCCTGGTGCGCGGATCGACGCGCGGGGCGCCCGAACGCAGGGCTCAAGGCGCGACCCTCAGCGCCGCCGGCAGATTACCCGATCGGGCGCGCCGATCAATCTTCGCGCCCGCCCGGGCGCCGCCGCAGCTCCTGCGCCTCGGCGCGCAGATTGCAGAGGATTCCGGCGATATTGAGGGCCGCCCCGGGACGCGCCCCGCGCCCGGGCGACCTGCGCGCCGGATTGGAGGACCTTGCGCAGCGCGTGCGGGGGGAAGCCGCCGCGCCCTGCGCCGGCGGCGACGTCACGATCGGCCGCGCGCGGCCCGACTACTCGGCATCGGGCTGGTTTTCCGGCCGCGCGTGATCGAAGGCGGCAAGCTTCAGGCACGCGGACTCGACGGCGACGATGTTCGGATAATCCTCGATCGGAACCCTGAGCCGGCGCGCGTTGTAGACCTGCGGCACGAGACAGAGATCGGCGAGCGTGACCTGCGCGCCGAAGGCATAGGGTCCCGGCCGGATCATCGGCTCGATGGCGTCGAAACCCTCGCGCACCCAGTGCGCGTACCAGGTTTTGATCGCGGGCGTGTCCTGCCCCATGACGTTGCGGAGATAGGCGAGCGTGCCGGAATTGTTCAGCGGATGAATATCGCAGGCGATGATCTGCGCCACCGCGCGCACGCGTGCGCGGCCCATGGCGTCGGGCGGGAGCAGCGGCGGATCGGGATAGACCTCGTTCAGATATTCGATGAGGGCGAGGGATTGCATCAGCACGTCGCCGCCGTCGAGCGCCAGCGCGGGCACGCGCATCTGCGGGTTGGTGCGGCGGTATTCCGCGGTCCGGTGCGCGCCGCCGTCCTTCAGCAGATGGACCGGCACGACATCATATGGCAGCCCCTTGAGATTGAGCGCGATGCGCACGCGGTAGGCGGCGGAAGAGCGGAAGTAGGAATAGAGCTTCATGGCCGAACCCCTCCCTTCGCAAAAGCCGCCCCGCGCGGCCGGCCGCGGAGGCGTTTTCGCAGGCGCGCGGCGCGCCCGGGTTCGGGCGGCTGTTCGCCGTCCATTCGCAGCACCGCCCTTCGGCCGGACGCCCGCGCGGCAACCCGCCCGAACGCGCCGGCAAGCAAGGAGAGCGGGGCTCGCGCCGGCCCGCAAACGGGGCCGGCCGCGACGCTTTCGCAAAAGTCACGCGCGGCTGCGCATGCGCGCCATGAACGAGTCGAAGGACAGTTCGCCGACCTGCCACCACTGGAGCTGCTCGGCGCGGAACGCGTTCATGGAGTCGAGCGCCTGCTTGAACGCGGCGTTCGTGCTCGCGATCTCCGCATAAAGGTCCTGGGCCGCCTTGTAGGCCGCCTCCATGATCGGCAGCGGGAACGGCCGCAGCTGCGCCCCGCCCGCCACGAGCCGCCGCAACGCGGGCGCGTTGACCGCGTCGTACTTCGCCAGCATCCAATTGTTGGCGGCCTCGCACGCGTCCTGGACGATGCGCTGATAGGCCTTCGGCAGCCGGTGCCACTGCTCCATGTTGACGATGAGGTGCATCATGGCGCCGCCTTCCCACCAACCGGGGTAGTAGTAGTAGCGGGCGACGCGGTGGAGCCCGAGCTTCTCGTCGTCATAGGGGCCGACGAACTCGGCGGCGTCGATCGTTCCGCGCTCGAGCGCGGGATAGACGTCGCCCGGCGCGATCTGCTGCGGCACCACGCCGAGCTTCGCCAGCACCTGCCCGCCCATGCCGCCGATGCGGAACTTGAGTCCCTTGAGGTCGTCGACCTCCTTCAGCTCCTTGCGGAAGAAGCCGCCCATCTGGCAGCCGGAATTGCCGCACGGAAAGCCGATCACGTTGAACTTCTGCAGCACGCCGTTGATGATCTCCGCCCCGTCGGCGAAGTGCCACCAGGAGTGCTGCAGCCGCGCGTTGAGCCCGAACGGAACGCCGGTGCCGAACCCGAGCGTCGGCTCCTTGCCGATGTAGAAATAGATCGGCGTCTGCGCGCACTCGACCGCTCCCGTCGACACGGCGTCGAGCGCCTGCAGCCCGGGCACGATCTCGCCGGCCGAGAAGGCCTGAATCTGGAACTTGTTGTCGGTCGCCTCCGCCACGTATTTGGCGAGCATCTGCGCGGCGCCGAAGATCGTATCAAGCACCCGGGGGAAGCTCGACGTCAGCCGCCATTTGATCTCGGGCTGCGACTGCGCGACCGCCGGGGATGCCACCGCCCCGCCCGCCAGCGCCGTCGCCGCCCCTGCCAGGAACTGCCGTCGTCTCAGCGTCATAGGAAACCTCGTCCTCCGTCATTGCGCGCCGCACACCGGGCGCTCCGTCCGGCGCGAGCATGCCCTATAATCGGTCTACGCGCCACGCATTCGGGCGGCGGAAGCCGCCACAGGAGCATGCGATGAACCATGAAGTGTCCCTCCGTTTGCTGATCCCCCGTCTCGCCCCCCTGTACCGCGCGCTCGGGCCCTGGACGAACCTGCTGGTTCGCCTGGTCGCGGGCCTTTCGCTCGTGCCGCACGGTCTTCCCAAGCTCGCCAACCCGGCCGGAGCGGCGGCGTTCTTCGAACAGAGCGGCTACCGGCCGGGCCTGCTGTGGGCCGTTCTGGTCGGCCTGACGGAGGTGGTCGGCGGGCTCTGCCTCGCGGCCGGATTGCTGACCCGGCTCGTCTGCATCCCCATCCTGATCTTTCTCTTGAGCGCGGTCGCCCATCACGCGCAGTTCGGCTTCGCCTGGAACGAGCGCGGCTTCGAATATCCGCTGTTCTGGTCGATCGTGGTGTTCTACTTCCTCGTTCACGGCGGCGGCCGCTACTCGATCGACGCCTGGATCGGACGCGAGTTCTGACCCGATTGTGCCGCGCACCAGCAACGGGGTGATCCCCATGACCGCCAAGGGCTTCGCATCGGCGGACGACCTCTCCGACAAGACGGTGACGTTCGAAGAGATCGGCCCCGGCCTCTATGCCTACACCGCCGAAGGCGACCCCAACTCCGGCGTCATCGTGGGCGACGAGTCCGTGATGATCGTCGACGCGCAGGCGACGCCGGTAATGGCGCGGAACGTGATCGCGCGCGTGCGCGAGGTCACCGACAAGCCGATCCGCCACCTGCTGCTCACCCACTATCATGCGGTGCGCGTCTTTGGCGCCTCGGCCTTCGAGGACGCCGCGATCATCGCCTCCGACATGACTCGCGACCTCATCATCGAGCGCGGGGAGCAGGACAAGGCCTCCGAGATGGGGCGCTTCCCGCGCCTCTTCCGCGCGGCGGAATCGGTGCCGCCGGGGCTCACCTGGCCGACGATCACGTTTCCGAACGAGCTGCGCATCTTTCTCGGCAAGCGCGAGGTGCGCCTCCTGCATCTCGGCCGCGCCCACACGGCGGGCGACGTCGTCGCCCATGTGCCCGACGCCGACGTGGTCTTCTCCGGCGACCTCGTCGAATACCGCTCCGCCTGCTACTGCGGCGATGCGCACTTCACCGAATGGCCGGGAACGCTCGACCGCCTCGCCGCGCTGAGGCCGCGTGCGCTCGTGCCCGGCCGCGGCGCCGCGCTCAAGACGCCGGCAAAGGTCGCCGAAGCGATCGCCCTCACGCGCGACTTTCTCGCGACGCTTTACGAATCCGTGCATGCGAGCGTCGCCCGGGGCCGTTCGCTCAAGGAGGCCTTCGACGCCGCGCGCGCCGCAATGGACCCCAAATTCGCGGACTTCGCGATCTACGAGCACTGCCTGCCCTTCAACGTGTCCCGCGCCTACGACGAGGCGCGCGGCATCGGCTGGCCGGTCATCTGGACGGCGGAGCGCGACCGCGAACTGTGGAGGGAGCTGCAGGAATAGGCCGCGCCGGCGCGGGCCGCCGTGCGGGCAGGCGTGGCCGGGGGAGCCACCCATGACGCCGCAAAACCACGGAGCCGTCTTTCGTTACGCCTACCGCCGCTCGGCCGACCAGGATACCGGCGAGCCCGTGCGTCACCCGGTCGTCATCGTCGGCGCGGGCCCGGTCGGGCTCACCGCGGCGATCGACCTTGCCCTTCGCGGCGTTCCCGTCGTGCTGCTCGACGATTCCGACCGTATCGGGGAAGGCTCGCGCGGCATCTGCTACGCCAAGCGCTCGCTGGAAATCTGGGACCGTCTCGGCCTCGGCGAACGGCTGCTCTCCATGGGCGTCACCTGGCGGCTCGGCAAGGTCTTCCTCCGCGACAGGCTCGCTTATGACTTCGACCTTCTGCCGGAGGACGGCCACAAGATGCCGGCCTTCATCAACCTGCAGCAGTATCGGCTCGAGAAGGCGCTGGTCGACCGCGCGCAGGAGATCGGGACGATCGACCTGCGCTGGAAGAACAAGGTGTTGGGGCTCGCCGCGCGCGGCGACGGCGTGCGCCTCGCGGTGGAGACGCCGGAAGGCTTCTATGCGCTCGACGCCGCATGGGTGATCGCCGCCGACGGCGCGCGCTCCACCGTGCGCGAGCTGCTCGGCCTCGGCTTCGGCGGCGTGTCGTTCGAGGACAAGTTCCTGATCGCCGACATCCGCATGGCCGCCGACCTGCCGACCGAGCGGCGCTTCTGGTTCGACCCGCCGTTCCATTCCGGCCAGTCGGCGCTGATGCACCGGCAGCCGGACAATGTCTGGCGCATCGATCTTCAGCTCGGCCCGGAGGCGGACATCGCCGAGGAGCAGAAGCCCGAGCGCGTCATGGCCCGCCTCAAGCGCATGCTCGGCGAGCGCGATTTCTCGCTCGAATGGGTCTCGATCTATCGCTTCAGCTGCCGGCGGCTCGCGCGCTTCGTGCACGGACGCGTGATCTTCGCCGGCGACGCCGCCCACCAGGTCTCGCCCTTCGGTGCGCGCGGGGGCAATTCGGGCGTGCAGGACGCCGAGAACATCGCCTGGAAGCTCGCCGCCGTGCTGCGTGGCGAGGCCGGCCCCCGCCTGATCGAGAGCTACGACATCGAGCGCACGCAGGCGGCGGACGAAAACATCGCGCATTCGACGCGCTCGACCGACTTCATCGCGCCGCGCACGCCGGCCGCGCGGACGCTGCGCAACGCCGTGCTGTCGCTCGCGCCGGAGGCGGAGTTCGCGCGCCACATGGTCAATTCCGGGCGGCTGTCCACCGCGACCGTCTACGACTCGCCGCTGTCGACCCCGGACGCGGACGCCTTCGGCGGAGCGGCCCGGCTCGGCGCGCCCGCGCCCGATGCCCCGATCACGCGGCCCGACTGCGGCGACGGTTATCTGCTGGAAAGCCTGTCCGGCGGGTTCGAGCTCCTGCATGTCGCCGACGGGGAACCGCCGGACGTTCCGGCGGGCGTGACGCTGCGCGTGATCGGCAAGGATCTCGTCGATGCAAGCGGCGCCTTTGCGGCCCGCTTCGACGCGAGCCCGGGCGCCACCTACCTGTTGCGGCCTGACCACCATCTCTGCGCCCGCTGGCGCCGGGCCGACCGGGCCGGCATCGAGGCGGCCATGCGCCGCGCGCTCGGCCATTGACCGACGCGAAGAGCGGCGCGCGCGGATCGTGGATCAGTGGGTGCTCGACTCGCTCTCGCCCGCGTGACGCATCGAGACCATCATCTCCTCGCAGGCGCGGTAGCACGCCTCGCAGGCCTCGGCGCAGATGCGGCAATGCGCATGCATGGCGGCATGGCGGCGGCACTCCTCGGCGCAGGTGCGGCACGCCTGCGCGCAGGCGGCAAGTTGGGCCTGCAGCGGTTGCGGACCGGCGCGGCCGATGCGCAGCACCACGGCGCCCGTCGCGGCGCAAACGTCCGCGCAATCGAGGTTGAGACGGATGCAGTCGGTGAGCCTTTCCACCTTCGGTTCCGACAGGCACGCATCCGCGCAGGCGTGGCAGGCGGCCAGGCAGGCGAAGCACGCCTCGCTGCAGCGCACGATATCCGCCGGGTGGGACGAAGGATGCGGATGGGTGTCCAACAAGGCCGAGACCGAGACGATTGCCATGGCGCGCTCCGGGGGTGAGGATGGCGCGGAGTTAACTTGCGGCGCCTGGGCTTGTTCCTCCTGGCCCGGCGCCGGCGTCAGTGGGCGAACGGACGGCGCCATGGCGAAACTGATCACGGCCTCGCGCTTCGCGGATCCGGATGCGGCTTACGCGGCGCTCCTCGCGGCGCACCGCGGGCTCGACGGCGAAGCAAGCGTTATGCTCAACGCCAAGCTCGTGCTCATCCTTGCCAATCACATCGGCGACTTCGCCGTGCTCGAGGAGGCGATCGCCCTCGCCAAAGCGGCCGGCGCCGGAGGCGACGTGCCGCCGACGCAGGGCAGAGCGAACTCCGGTCGCGCGGCGCCGTAGTTTCGGCAGGCCGGCGATTGCTTGCACAAATCGTCGGGCGCCATCCGGCGAGCCGACATCCGTCGGGCGGCATTAATCAAACGGCATCCAACGGGCGGACACAATCAGCCGTTACGGGCCCGTTGAGCGCGGGCGTGGCGCGGCGGCGTCCGCCCGTGGTAGCTGCTGGGCCTGCGTCGCCCTCTCCCCGGAGCTTCGATCGTGTCGCAAGCGCGCGCCAACCGCCGCGGCATCATTGCCGTGACCATCGCCACCGCGGGCTTCTCCGGCAACGACGCCATCGTCAAGCTGGTGGCGCGCGACTACCCGCTCGGCGAGGTGATCTTCGTCCGCGGGCTCATGACTTGCCTGCTGGTCGGAACAGTTCTGGCGCTCCTCGGGCATTTCGGATCCGTGCGCTTCGCGTGGAAGCGCGTCGTGCTCGCCCGCTCGGGATTCGAGGCGCTGAGCACCCTGTTCTTCACCTCGGCGCTGGTCCACATGCCGCTCGCGGCGCTGTCGACCATCATTCTCGTCGCGCCGCTGATCCTCACGGCCCTTTCGGTCCTGCTGTTCAAGGAGGCCGTGGGCTGGCGCCGCTGGGCCGCCATTGCGGTGGGCTTCGCCGGCACGTTGTTCGTGGTCAAGCCGACCCCCGGGGCGTTCGACGCCTGGGCCCTCCTGGGGCTCGCCTGCGCCTGCACCTCCGCCGGGCGCGACCTGCTGACCCGGCGCCTGCCCCCCGGCACGCCGAGCCTCGTCGTCTCCTTCGGGGCCGCCGTCGCCGTGACGCTGGTGGGCGCGGCCATGGGCTTCTGGGAGCAATGGCGGCCGATGGCGTGGCCCGGCCTTGCGCTGCTCGCGCTCGCCGCGGTGTCTCTGGCCGCCGCCAATTTCTTCATGGTGCTGGCCTATCGGGGAGTCGAGATCGCCGCGGTCGCCCCCTTCCGCTACTGCATCCTCCTCTGGGCGGGGCTTGCCGGCTATTTCGTCTTCGGCGAGGTGCCGGACCGCTGGTCGGCCGTCGGGGCGGCGCTCATCGTCGCGAGCGGGCTCTACGCCCTGCACCGGGAAGCGGTCCGCGCCCGCGAAGCCGCCGTCTCGGCCGCGGACGCCGCGGCCGAGCGGGGAACGCCCGGCCCGTCCGCCCCGGAAGCGTCCCGCGCGGCGGACGCGCGGCATTAGCCGCAAGTACCGATTGACGGCCTCGGCCCGGTCTGGATTAAGTGTCGGCGGCCTGCCAGGGTGCCGCAAAGGCCTCCGGCGGAGAAGGCCCAAGGGCGGGCGAACCGCCATGAAGAACGCTCAGGGGGACGACATTGCAGGCACTGCTGGCGCTGAGCCGCGCGATCGACGCGATCAATTCCCGCATCGGCAAGCTGTTGAGCTGGCTGATTTTGGTGGCGGTCCTGGTGTCCGCCACCAATGCGGTGGTCCGCAAGCTCTTCGATACGTCCTCCAATGCCTGGCTCGAACTGCAGTGGGTGCTGTTCGGCATCGTGTTCCTGCTCTGCTCGCCGTGGACGCTCATCAGCAACGAGCACATCCGCATCGACATCGTGAACAACCTGCTGCCGCAGCGGACCCGCAACTGGATCGACCTGATCGGCCACGCCTTCTTTCTGCTGCCGCTCACGGTCGTCATGGTCGTCACCGCCGCGCCGTTCTTCCTGCGCTCCTACGAGGTCAACGAGCAGTCGACCAATGCGGGCGGCCTTCCGCAATGGCCCTCCAAGGGCGTCGTGCTCATCGGTTTCGCGCTCCTGCTCGTGCAGGGCGTCTCCGAGCTGATCAAGCGCTTTGCGGTCATGCGCGGCGTCATACCCGACCCCTACGCCGCCGCCCCGCAGCACCCCGCCGAGTCGGAGGCCGAGCGCCTGCTCGCCGAAATGCGATCAGAGCCCCACTGACCTCACGATAAGATTGGAACGCTACCCATGGTGGAGCTGCTGATCCATTACATGGCGCCGCTCATGTTCGCGTCGCTCGTGGTATTCCTGCTCTTGGGATACCCGGTCGCGTTCTCGCTCGCCGCCAACGGGCTGATCTTCGGCATTCTGGGCATCGAGCTCGGCCTGTTCCGGCCGGAATTCCTGCAGGCGCTGCCCGAGCGCGTCTACGGCGTGATGACCAATGACACGCTGCTCGCGGTGCCCTTCTTCACCTTCATGGGGCTCATCCTCGAACGCTCCGGCATGGCGGAGGATTTGCTCGATACGGTGGGGCAACTTTTCGGCACGGTGCGCGGCGGGCTCGCCTACGCGGTCGTGTTCGTCGGCGCCCTGCTCGCCGCGACCACCGGGGTCGTCGCCGCCTCCGTCATCTCGATGGGCCTGATCTCGCTGCCGATCATGCTGCGCTATGGCTACGACCGGCGCGTGGCGACGGGGGTCATCGCCGCCTCGGGCACGCTCGCGCAGATCATTCCGCCCTCGCTCGTCCTCATCGTCATGGCCGACCAGCTCGGCCGCTCCGTCGGCGACATGTACGAAGGCGCGTTCATTCCGGGGCTCGCGCTCGCGCTGCTGTACGCCGCCTACGTGTTCGCCGTCGCCATGCTGTTTCCGAACGCGGCGCCCGGCCTTCCCAAGGAGGACATCGGCTACCGCGAGCCGGACGGCGCCCGCGGCGTCTGGCAGCTCGGGGTGCTGGTGCTCTTTTCGGGCCTCGTCGCCTATTACGTCATGACGCAGACGCATGTGCGCAGCGGCGCCGACTTCGTGGTGCTGACGATGTCCGTGGGGGTGGTGGTGGCGTTCCTGTGCGCCGTCTTCAACCGCCTGTTCGGCCCGCAGCGGCTGTGGATCACTGGCGCCGCCCTGCTTTTGTTCGTCGGCGCATGGTTCCTCCTCAAGCGGGCAGACCACGCGAACTGGGCGCTGCTGATGGAGGCGCTGGCGGCGGGCGCGCTCTATGCCTTCGTCGCCGGCTCGATCGAGCGCGCCACCGGCTTTCGCATCGTCTCGGCGATCGCCGAGCAGGTCACGTTCGTGATGGTGCCGCCGCTCGCGCTCATCTTCCTCGTGCTCGGCACGATCTTCATCGGCGTCGCGACGCCGACGGAAGGCGGCGCGATGGGCGCGGCGGGCGCCCTGGCACTCGCTTTGATGAAGGGCCGGCTGAAGTGGGACCTCGTCCGCCAGGCGACAGAATCGACTGCGAAGCTGTCCGCCTTCGTGATCTTCATTCTCATCGGCGCGCGCGTGTTCTCCCTCACCTTCTACGGCGTGAACGGCCACAAATGGGTCGAGGAACTGCTGGTCTCGCTGCCCGGCGGGCAGATGGGCTTCCTGCTGTTCGTCAATGTGTTCGTGTTCCTGCTCGCCTTCTTCCTCGACTTCTTCGAGATCGCGTTCATCGTCATTCCGCTGCTCGGACCGGCGGCCGAGCGCCTCGGCATCGACCTCATCTGGTTCGGCGTGATCCTCGGCGTGAACATGCAGACCTCGTTCATGCATCCGCCGTTCGGCTTCGCGCTCTTCTACCTGCGGTCGGTCGCGCCGCGGGTGGCCTATCTCGATCGCATCACAGGCAAGCTGACGGAGCCGGTGACGACCGGGCAGATCTACTGGGGCGCGGTGCCGTTCGTGCTGATCCAGTGCCTCATGGTCGTCCTGGTGATCCTCTTCCCCGGCATGGTGATGCACTACAAGAGCGCGGGCCCGCAGGTCGACCCGTCGAAGGTCAAGATCGAAATTCCGCAGATCGAGCTGCCGCCGCTCGACCTCGGGCCCCCGAAGATGCAGTAGCGCAAGGCGAAGCACCCAAAGCTCCGGCCGCGGGCCGGGCTTGCGGCTCGGCGTGCCGCGCTTCACCTGCGGCCCCGGCTCCGCCCGCGGCCAGCGGCTTCACATGCGGCCCAGCGCCGACTTCCGCCGAGGCCGGCGGGCGCCGCGCCGTTCCGGGCAAAAACCCGGGACGTCGGCGACGCCCCGGGGTCCAGCATCCCGAACGGACAGCGATCAACCGCGCGTGCGGATGCGGATCATGAAGGTGTCGTAGCTGTACTCGGCGACCTGCCACCACAGATACTGGTCGTTGCGGAATGCGACCATCGCCTCGTACACCTTCTTGAAGTCCGGATTCTTCGCCATGATCTCCGCGTACACGTCGAGGGCCGCCTTGTAGGCCGCCTCCATGATCGCCTGCGAGAACGGACGCAGCTGCGCGCCGTTCGCCACGAGGCGCTTGATCGCGAGCGGATTGCGGGCGTCGTAGCGCGCCTGCTCCTCGACATTGGCGTAGCCGGCCGCGGCCCTTATGACCGCCCGGTAGGCCTTCGGCAGCTCTTCGAACTTCTGGATGTTGAACATGAAATGGTTGGTGGTGCCGCCCTCCCACCAGCCGGGATAGTAGTAGTACTGCGCGACCTTGTAGAAGCCGAGCTTCTCGTCGTCGTAGGGCCCGACCCACTCGGCGGCGTCCACGGTGCCCTTCTCGAGCGCGGGATAGATGTCGCCGCCGGCGAGCTGCTGCGGCACCACGCCAAGCTTCGCCATCACCTGGCCGGCGAGGCCGGCAATGCGCATCTTGAGGCCGTTGAGGTCCGCGACCTCCTTGACCTCCCGGCGGAACCAGCCGCCCATCTGGCATCCGGTGTTGCCGCCCAAGAGGCTCACGACGTTGAACTTCTTGGTGAAGTCGTCCATCAGCTTCTGCGCGCCGCCGTCATAGAACCAGGCGTTCTGCTGGCGCGCATTGAGGCCGAACGGCACCGCGCTGAACAGCGCGAAGGTCGGATCCTTGCCGACGTAGTAGTACGTCGCCGTTTGGCAGCACTCGACCGTGCCGTTGCTCACGGCATCCAGCGCCTGCAGGCCGGGCACGATCTCGCCCGCGGCGAACGGTTGCACCTGGAAGCGGTTGTCGGTCGCCTCCGCGATGTACTTGGAGAACGTCTCCGCGGCCCCCCACAGCGTGTCGAGCGACTTGGGGAAACTCGAGGTCAACCGCCATTTGATTTCGGGCATCGACTGGGCGACCGCGGGCGCGGCGACGGCGCTCGCCGCGAGGCCCACCCCCGCGGACTTCAGGAATTCACGGCGTTTCATGTCTGTCCTCCTCTCTTGGCAAGGCGGCGGCACGTGGCGAGAGACGCCGTGACCCTGCGTCCAGCCTCTCCTCCATGGGCCTTCCAGGCGCCGCCCATTCCACAGCAAGCAAGCCCCCCATCGTTCGCGGCGCCAGAAACCGACCGCGAACGTGCATCCTCAGCCGCGCGCACGGGCGCGGATGAGGAACGTGTCGAATGTATACTCCGCCACCTGCCACCACAAATACTGATCGTTGCGGAACGGCAGGGTCGACTCGTACAGCTTCTTGAAATCGGCGTTGGCGGCCGAGGTTTCGGCATAGACCTCGTTCGCCGCCTTGTAGCAGGCCTCGAGGACCGCCTGCGGAAACGGGCGCAGCTGCGCGCCGTTCGCGACCAGGCGCTTGAGCGCCGGCGGATTGCCGGCGTCGTATTTCGCCCGCATCCAGACGTTCGCCACTTGCGACGCCGAGGCGACGACCGACTTGTAGGCCTTCGGGAGCTCGTCCCACTTCCCGAGATTGATGAAGTTGTGCAGCATCGCGCCGCCTTCCCACCAGGCCGGATAGTAGTAGTAGGGCGCGACCTTCTGGAACCCGAACTTCTCGTCGTCGTAGGGGCCGACCCACTCGGCGGCATCCAGCGTGCCTTTTTCGAGCGCCGCGTAGACGTCGCCACCGGCGAGCTGCTGCGGCAGCACGCCGAGCTTCGCGAGCACGCGGCCGGCGAAGCCGCCGATGCGCATTTTGAGTCCGCTCAGGTCCGACACGTCCCTGATTTCGCGGCGGAACCAGCCGCCCATCTGGGCGCCGGTGTTGCCCGCGGGAAGGGCGTAGATGTTGTACTTGCGGTAGAACGCGTTGAGCAGCTCCATGCCGCCGCCGACGAACATCCAGGCCTCGGCCATGCGCTGGTTGAGGCCGAACGGAATCGCCGTGCCGAACACGAAGGCCGGATCCTTGCCGACGTAATAGTAGGACGCGGTGTGGCACATCTCGACCGTGCCGTTGCTCACGGCATCGGCCGCCTGCAGACCCGGGACGATCTCGCCGGCTGCGAACACCTGGATCTGGAACCTGTTGTCGGTTGCCTCCGCCACCGCCTTCGCGAAGACCTCGGCCGCGCCGAAGATCACGTCGAGCGATCGCGGAAAGCTCGACGTCAGCCGCCACCGCAGTTCGGGCATGGATTGCGCAACGGCGGGCCTCGCGACGGCCGCGGCTCCCACCCCGAAGCCGGCCGCCTTGAGAAATTCGCGACGCTTCATGCAACCTCCCCTCGTAACCCCGGCCGGGCCGAACGAAGCTTTCTCGGCGAAGCGATGCACGCCGATCCTATGCAGGAGAGCGCGGTCGAAATCCAGGGGCGCGCGCCCCGGCTTCCGGGAAGCTCCGACGAAAGTCGCAGCGCCGGCGCTGCATCCTTATCGCCGCGGTGCCCGCGTGCCCGCCCGCGCGGCCCGCGCGGCCCGCGCCGTCGTTGCGACGTCATCAATCCATGGTATCGGGAATCGGTGCCATGGGGGCCGACATGCCACGCCGTTTTCCAGCACGCTTCAACGTCGACGACTTCGCCACGATCGACCGCCGCCACTTGCTGCGCGGGCTCGCGGCGTCCAGCCTCGTCACCGCCGGGGCGAGCCTCTTCGCCCGCGCCGCCTGGGCGAACCCCGTGTTTTCCGCCTATCCGTTCTCCCTCGGCGTCGCCTCCGGCGATCCGGCGCCGGACGGGTTCGTGATCTGGACCAAGATCGCGCCGAAGCCGCTCGAGCGCGGCGGCGGCATGCCCAACCGACCGGTCGAGGTGGAATGGGCGGTCGCGACCGACCCGCGCATGCGCACGGTGGTGCAGAAGGGCACGGCCACGGCCTTCGCCGAGCTCGGCCACGCCGTGCATGTCGAGGTCGGCGGGCTCGAGCCGGGGCGCGATTATTACTACCGCTTCACCGTGGGCGGCGAGGGAAGCCGCATCGGCCGCGCCAAGACGCTGCCGCGCCCCGGCGCGCCGCTGGCGGAGCTGCGCTTCGGCCTCGCCGGCTGCCAGCGCTTCGAGGACGGCTACTTCACCGCCTACCGGCACATCGCGGCCGAGAACTTCGACTTCGTCTTCCACTACGGCGACTACATCTACGAATACCGCGTGCTCCGCCCCGGCGAGCGGCCGCTTCCGGTCGTGCGCACGATGCCGGACGAGCCGGACGAAATCTTCACGCTCGACGAGTACCGGCACCGCTACGCGCTCTACAAGCTCGACCCCGATCTGCAGGCCGCGCACGCCTCGGCGCCCTTCATCGTGAGCTACGACGACCACGAAGTCTCCAACAACTGGGCGGGCGACGTGCCGGACCAGGTCGTCCCGCCGGAGGTGTTTCTGCTGCGCCGCGCCGCCGCCTTCCAGGCGTGGTACGAGCACATGCCGGTGCGCCGCGCGCTCATGCCGCGCGGGCCCGACATTCTCGCCTATCGCCGCTTCCTCGTCGGCGACCTTTTGACGCTCAACGTGCTCGACACGCGCCTTTATCGCTCCGACCAGCCGTGCGGCGACGGCCTGCGCGCCGACTGCAAGGAGGCGCTCGCCCCGGAGCGCACGATGCTGGGCGACGCGCAGGAGCGCTGGCTCTACGAGGGGTTCAAGCGCGCAGAGACGCGCTGGCACGCGCTCGGCCAGCAGGTCATGATGATGCACACCGATCGCGACCCCGACCCCGACGTCTTTCTCACCCACATGGACAAGTGGGACGGGGCGGTCGCGGCGCGGGACCGGCTCTTCGACGCGGTCGAACAATCGAAGCTGCGCAACCTCGTGGTCCTGACCGGCGACATCCACAACAACTGGGCGGGGGAGCTGCGGCGCAAGTTCGACGACGCACGCTCGGCGGTGGGTGTCGAATTCGTGGGCACGTCCATTTCATCGGGCGGCGACGGCTTCGACACCAACGAGCGCATGAACGCGGTGGTCGCGCAGAACCCGCACCTGAAGTTCTTCAACAACCAGCGCGGCTATGTGCGGTTCGTGGTGACGCCCGGGCACTGGCGCGCCGACTACCGGGTGCTCGACAAGGTGAGCACGCGCGACGGCGCCCTCTCCACGCGCCGCAGCTTCGTGGTCGAAAGCGGCAAGAGCACGCTTTCCGAGGGGTGAGGCCGCCGCGTTCGGGGCCGGAGAGCATCCGGCTTCATGCACAGGCGCTGGGGCGCCCGCAGGCGCCCTATGCCTCGATGACGATTTTTGGCGCGGGCCGGTGCGCGGCCGTTCCGCCGTCGAGCCGCGCCCACACCTTCGCGGCAATGTCGCGAAAGGCTTCGGCGTGGGGGCCGTTCGGCTCGGTCGCGACGACGGGCCGCCCCGAATCCGAGAGTTCGCGGATCGACGGGTGCAGCGCCACCTCGCCGAGGAAGGGCACGCCGAGGCGCTCCGCCTCGTGCCGCGCGCCGCCGTGGCCGAAAATGTCCGAGCGGCCGCCGCAGTGCGGGCACAGGAAGTAGCTCATGTTCTCGACGATGCCGAGCACCGGCACGTCGACGCGCCGGAACATGGCGATGCCGCGCCGCGCGTCGATGAGCGCGAGGTCCTGCGGCGTCGAGACGATCACCGCGCCGGCGAGCGGCACCTGCTGGGCCATGGTGAGCTGGGCGTCACCGGTGCCCGGCGGCATGTCCACCACCATAATGTCGAGCGCGCCCCATTCGACCTCGCGCAGCATCTGCGTCAACGCCGAGATCACCATCGGCCCGCGCCAGATCATCGGCGTCTCCTCCTCGACGAGGAAGCCGATGGACATCACCGTGAGGCCATAGGCCGTGATCGGCTTGAGCCGCGTGCCGCCGAGCGTCTGCGGCTTCTCGCGCACGGCGAGCAGCTTCGGCATCGAGGGGCCGTAGATGTCCGCGTCGAGCAGCCCGACCTTGAGGCCGAGATCGCGCAGCCCGAGCGCGAGGTTGACGGCGACCGTGGACTTGCCGACGCCGCCCTTGCCGGATGCCACCGCGATGATGGCCTTGACGCCCGGCACGCCGCTCCCCGCCTGCCCGGGCGGTGCAGCGCGCCGCGTCGGCCGCTCCGGCACGCCCTGAGGCGCAGGACGGACGTCCCCCGGCGACGGCGCGCGCTCCGCCGTCAGCGCCACCATGACGGATTTGACCTCCGGCAGCGCCCGCACCGCCGCTTCGGCCGCCTTGCGCACCGGCTCCCATCGCGGAACGGCGCCCGCCTCGACGCTGATGGAGAAGAACACCTTGCCGTCGCTGACGAGAATGTCCGAAAGCCGCCCGCTCTGCGGGAGCGGCCCGTCCGGCGTCGCAACCGACGCAAGGCTTGCGAGAACGTCGTCTTTTCTGAGCGGCATCGGCCACCCTCGATTCCGGAGGGCGCTCGAGCCGCGCCCCTGCCTTAGATACGCTCCAGCGTCGACCGGTCAATCGACAAATTCAACAAAGCCGACAGACGGTGGAGTTGACGCGGGCCGCATGCGGCGCAACACAAGCCTCGACGTTCGAGCCGGCAGAAGGAGGACGCGATGGCCAAGGTGGCGTTTCTCGGTCTTGGGATCATGGGCTACCCGATGGCCCGACACCTCAAGCAGAAGGGCGGGCACGAGGTGACCGTCTACAATCGCACCGCCGCCAAGGCCGAGGCGTGGGTCGCCGAGAACGGGGGCCGGCTCGCCAAGACGCCGCGCGAGGCCGCCGAGGGGCAGGACTTCGTCATGATGTGCGTCGGCAACGACAACGACGTCCGCGAGGTGACCCTCGGCAAGGACGGCGCGTTCGCCGGCATGGGCAAGGGCGCGGTGTTCGTCGATCATACCACCGCCTCGGCCGACATCGCTCGCGAGCTCTATGCGGCGGCGAAGGCCGGCGGCTTCGCCTTCCTCGACGCGCCGGTCTCTGGCGGCCAGGCGGGCGCCGAGAACGGCGTGCTGACGGTGATGTGCGGCGGCGACCAGGAGACCTTCGACCGGGCCGCGCCCGTGATCGGCGCCTATGCGCGCATGTGCAAGTTGCTCGGGCCGGCCGGCTCCGGCCAGCTCGCCAAGATGGTCAACCAGATCTGCATCGCCGGGCTCGTCCAGGCGCTCGCCGAGGGCATCCATTTCGCCAAGCGCGCAGGCCTCGACGTCGAGGCGCTGATCGAGACCATCTCCAAGGGCGCGGCGCAGTCCTGGCAGATGGAGAACCGCTACAAGACCATGAACGCCGGGAAATTCGACTTCGGCTTCGCCGTCGATTGGATGCGGAAGGACCTCGCGATCTGCCTCGCCGAGGCCCGCAGGAACGGCGCCCATTTGCCCGTGACCGCGCTCGTCGACCAGTTCTATTCCGAGGTGCAGAAGATGGGCGGCGGCCGCTGGGACACGTCGAGCCTCATCGCGCGGCTCGAGCGCTGAGCGGGGCGGCGGCCGTTCCGTCCTTCCCGCGCGCCGCGAGCGCGCGCCACGTTCTACCGGCCCTCGAAGCGCGGCGGCCGCTTCTCCTTGAAGGCGGCGACGCCCTCGTGGAAATCGCGGCTCGTGCCCGCCTTGCGCTGCGCATCCCGCTCGACCGCAAGCTGCGTCGGCAGATCGTTGTGCAGGCTCGCGCGCGCCGCCTCCTTGATCAGCCGGTAGGTGGCGGTCGGCCCCGCTGCGAGGCGCTTGGCGAAGGCCAGGACCTCGGCCGCGAAAGCGCCGTCGTCGAACACCTTGTAGACGATCCCCATGCGCTCGAGGTCCTCGGCGGAAACCGGGTCCGCCGTCAGCATCAGCGCCAGCGCGCGCTTCTGGCCGACGATCCGCGGGAGAAACCAGGTGCCGCCGGCATCCGGCACCAGCGCGATGCGCGCGAAGGCCTCCTGCAGATAGGCGGAGCGCGCGGCGAGCAGGATGTCGCAGGCGAGCGCGATATTGGCCGCCGCGCCGACCGCCGGCCCGTTGAGCGCCGCGATCGTGACCTTGGGAAAGGCGTAGAGGCGCTGCACCAGCGGGTTGTAGTCGCGCTCCAGGCGTCCGCCTACGTCCACCGTGCCGTCCGGATTGGTAAGCCGCTCCTCCGTCAGGTCCTGGCCGGAGGAGAAGGCGCGGCCTTCCCCCGTGAGCACGAGGCAGCGGACGCCGTCGTCCGCCTCCACGGCGTCGAGGGCGGCGCGCAGATCGGCGTGCATCGCCGCGGTGAAGGCGTTGAGCTTGTCGGGCCGCGCGAGGGTGATGGTCGCGACGCCGTCGGCGGCGCCGTACCGGATGGTCGCGTACTGCATGGGCGCGTCCTCGCCTCCGCCCTCACGCCCGGGCGCTCGGCCGCTCGGACACCTGCGCGTGCCAGCGCCTCACATGCGTGAACTCCTCCGGCACGGCCATCTTCGCGGGCTTGAGAAAGTCGACCGCGACGAGCCCCGTGATGTCGGCGACGGTGAAATGATCGCCCGCCACGTAGAGCCGGTCCTCGAGCTCGCGATCGAGCAGCCCCAGAAACTCCACGATGCGCGGCTTGTTGGCTTCGCCCCAGGCGGCGATCTGCGGCTGCTCCAGCTCCCTCATCGCCGGATGCAGGTGACGGAACACCGCGGCCACCGACGCGAAGAGATGGAGCTCCATGCGCCGGTTCCACATTTCCACCAGCGCGACCTCCTTGGCGCCGCGCCCGAACAGCGGCGGCTCCGGCCGCAGCCCCTCGAAGTAGCGGCAGATGGCGATGGACTCGGTGATGACCGTGCCATCGTCGAGCACCAGCGCCGGCACCCGCTGCAGCGGATTGATGGCGGTGAATTCGGGCGACTTGTGCTGCATCGTCGTGATGTCGACCTGTTCGGTCGGCACCGTGAGGCCCTTCTCCGCGAGAAAGATGCGGACGCGGCGCGGATTGGGCGCCCGCGCATATTCATAGAGTTTCATCCGACGTCCCTTCCCGTGCGGCCGCAGAACGCGGTCGCCCCTCCCCCGACACTCGACCACGCGGGCGTTCCGACCGTCAAGCGCATCGCTCAGTGCGGCCGCCGCGGATGGCGGGCGCGCCAGAGCGCGGGGGGATCGAAGGTGGAGGACCAGAGTCCGCGCCGGGCGTCACGGGCCTCCCGCTCGTCCGCCTCGTAGGCGCCGTAGGCCACCGCGAGACCGCCCTTGATCATGGCGGCGCCGAGATCGACGCCGCCCGCGTGGCAGACCGCGACGGTGCGCCCGTAGCGGTCCTGATCGCGCGGCCGGCAGGTCACCTCCCGATCCGCCGCGGCGGCCCGCAGCGCCTCCGCGGCCTCGCGGCCGCAGGCCCAGGGCCGCCCGGCGCGGGTGCAGATCTGCGCGAGCTCCGGCGCATCGATGCCGAACAGGCGAATCTCGACGCCCGCGACCCGCAGGCTGTCGCCGTCGATGATCGAGGCCGGTCCGACGATCGCCTCGGCCCTCTGCTCGGCGAGCCACATTGCGGCGGCGGCGCCGGCCGCCACGATGAGCCACACGATGAAGGCGCGGGCGCGCCGCCCGATCGAACCGTTCATTCCACCCGTCCCGGCCGGTGCGCCCGCGCAAGGATTCGTTAACCCACAGTCGGCGACCGCCTTTAGGGTTTATAAGTGAGTTTCGGTCGCAATGCGGCCATGACCCCGGCCCCGACCGAGAGCGCGACGGTGGACGGCGGCGCCGCCGCCTCCCCGGGCCCCGCCAGTCTGCTCGACGACCGCCAGCGACGCCTGACGGCGCAGCGCGTGCGCGAGGCGCGCGACCGGCTGACCTCCAGCACCGGCCGGCCCGCCTTCGACTACGAGCTCTTGCGCCTCTTCGCCCAGAACCGGATCTCGGCGTCGCTCGCCGTCATGCTGCTCGTCGCGACCGTCGGCTTCCTGTCGGGCGTGTGGACGAATGCGCGGTCGGCGGCGGTGTGGACGGCGGCCGTGCTGGTCATCCATTGGGCGATCGCCAGCCAGTGCCGCCGCTTCCTCGCCGCATCGCCGGGGGCGGTCAATCTGCGCGCCTGGCGCATTCGCTTCGTCGCGCTCGATTTCGTGTTCGGCGTCGCCTGGATGCTCAACGTCGTCACCGTGGTCGGCGGCCGTCCCGAATCAGGCACCTTCATGCTCTTCCTGATGCTGCTGATGGTCGCGCTGAGCAGCATGCTGGCGTCGAGCCTGCCGATGGCGGTGTTCGCCGCCACGGTGCCGGTGACCACGGCGGTGGTGCTCGATCACGTCATCAAAGGCGACATCCACAGCTATATCCTGATCGCGATGGCGGCGACGGCGCAGGTCTATTTCGGCCTGCTGGCGCAGCGCCTCTACTCCACGACGCTCGCGACCCTCGAAGCGCGCGCGGAAAAGGACGCGCTGATCGGCGAGCTCGAGCAGGCCAAGGCGAATTCCGACGAGGCGCGCCGCCGCGCGGAGGCGGCCAACATCGCCAAGTCGCGCTTCCTCGCGCAGATGAGCCACGAGCTGCGCACGCCGCTCAACGCCATTCTCGGCTTCTCGGAGGTCATGAAGAGCGAAGTTTTCGGGCCGCACAGCGTGCCGACCTACAAGGAATACGCCGGTGACATCCACGCCTCCGGCGTGCATCTGCTCAATCTCATCAACGAGATTCTCGACCTCTCGCGCATCGAGGCGGGCCGCTACGAGCTCAACGAGGAGCCCGTTTCGCTCGCCGCCGTGGTCGAGGACTGCCACCACCTCCTGAAGCTCAGGGCGAAGAACCGCGGCATCACCATCCACGAGGCGTTCGAGCCCGAGCTGCCGCGCATCTGGGCGGACGAGCGCGCGGTGCGGCAGATCTGCCTCAATCTCCTGTCGAACGCGATCAAGTTCACGCCGCAGGGCGGCGAGATCTGGCTCAAGGTCGGCTGGACCGCCGCCGGCGGGCAATACGTGCTCGTGAAGGACACGGGCTCCGGCATTCCGGAGGAGGAAATACCGATCGTTCTCGCCTCCTTCGGGCAGGGCTCGAATGCCATCAAGTCGGCGGAGCAGGGCGCGGGCCTCGGCCTGCCCATCGTCAAGGGCCTCGTCGACCTGCACGGGGGAACCTTCACGCTGCGCTCCAAGCTGCGCGAGGGCACCGAGGTTGTCGTCACCTTCCCGCCCGAGCGCGTGATGTCGGCGCTCGGTCCGATGGCGGAGCCCGCCCCTCCCCTGCAGCCGGGACCGGCGGCCGAGCCGGCCGAGAGCCCCGGCGCCGGAACCCGCCGCCACGCCAGCGTCTGACGCGACGCCCGCCCTCTCCGACGATGCCGATGCCGCCCGCACTGTTCCGCACGAACCGCCATTGCCTTCCCGGCCGCGCGCCATATCTTCGCGCTCTCGCGCGCGCCGAGTCATTGCAAGGCCATGGCCACCATTTCGAGCCCCTGCATCAAGGTCTGCACCATCGATGCGCCGTCCGGCCTCTGCATCGGGTGCGGCCGCACTGTGGATGAGATCGGACGTTGGCTTTCGTTGAGCGAGAACGAACGGCGCCGGATCATGGGCGAGCTCCCCGCGCGGCTGCAGCGCGCGGGCGTCGCGCCCGTGGCGGCGATGACGCGAACCTGAGGAGCGCCGAGGTGGGGCACCGCCGGCTCTTCTGGGGTCTCCTGATCGGCCTTGCGCTGGGATTCCTGATCCTGGTCGCCCACCACGACCAGCAGGCGATCGCCGGGCTCGCCATCGACGATTTCAGCGCCCTCGTCATCAAGGTCTCGCTGCTCGTTTTTCTCGGCGGCGCCGTGATCGCGCTCTTCCGCCACCGGCTTTCCGCCGCGCTCGAAGCGCTGATGTTCTGGATGCTGATCGCCCTCGTGCTGGCGGCGGGCTACACCTACCGGCACGACCTGCAGGCGGTCGCGGACCGGGTGATGGCCGAAATCGCGCCCGGCCGCCCGGCGGTGCGCGGCCACACGGTCGAGGTCGTGCGCGGGCGCACGGGCGAATTCCAGATCACGGCTCACGTGAACGGCGCGCGGATCACGACCGTTCTCGACACCGGCGCAAGCGCGATCGTGCTCACGCAGGAGGCCGCGCGCGCGGTCGGCCTGCCGCTCGAGGTGCTCAACTATTCGGTGCAGGTGGAGACGGCGAACGGCCGCACGCGGGCCGCGCCGGTGACGCTCGATCGGGTGGCGGTCGGCAGCATCGTCGAGCGCGCGGTCCCGGCGCTCGTGGCCCAGCCGGGGCAGCTCAAGATCACCCTGCTCGGCATGAGCTTCCTCAACCGGCTCGAAAGCTGGGAGGTGCGCGGCGACAAGCTGGTGCTGCGCGGCTATCCGTAAGAGCGAGCGGCCCCGCGCGGCGCCGGCACGCTGCCGCGCGCCGCGCGGCGGCTTCACAGGATGGCGCTGACGAGAAAGCGCGTGCCCGCGAGCAGCAGAAAGCAGCCGAAGGCGACCTCGAGCCTTCGCTTCGGCAGCCAATGGGCGAGGCGCACGCCGTATCGCGCCGTATAGCTCGAGATCGGGGCCATCAGCGCGAAGCCGATCAGCGAGACGAAGCCGACCGACAACGGCGGCATCGCCGCCTGGTGCGGCAGCCCGGCCAGCATGTAGCCCACGGTTCCCGCAATCGTGATTGGCACGCCGAGCCCCGCCGAGGTCGCGACCGCGTTGTGGATCGACTTGCCGTAGAGCGTGAGCACCATGTTGGAAACCGAGCCTCCGCTCACGCCCATGAGCGAGGACGCAAGCCCGGTGAGAAAGCCATAGCCTGCCATGGCGGCGCGGCCCGGCAGCTCGCTGCCCAGCCGCCACGACTCCCGGCCGAACAAAAGCCGCGCGGCGAGCAGCGTCGCGATGATCCAGAACGCGACCTTGAACAGCGCCGCGGGGGCGACCGCGGCGAGCAGCGCGCCGAGGCTCACGCCCCCGATCGCCGGCAGTGCCCATGCGCGCACGACGCCGGGAACGCCGGCGCCCCGCGCGCGGTGGGCGCGATAG
This sequence comes from Variibacter sp., assembly GCA_019689555.1. Taxonomy (GTDB): domain Bacteria; phylum Pseudomonadota; class Alphaproteobacteria; order Rhizobiales; family Xanthobacteraceae; genus JADGHE01. The sequence goes on from JADGHE010000040.1 coordinate 27,804, forward strand.
GAGCTGATCGTCGTGGGAATGATGATCGCGAGCGACGTGCCGATGCAGAGCTGCATGCGCACCTCCTCGGCGACGCCGATCGCCTTGAAGACCTCGTAGAGCACCGGCACGATGATGGCGCCGCCGCCGATCCCGAACAGGCCGGCCAGGATACCGGTGACGACGCCGCCGGCGACGATCAACCCCGCGAGCAGGAGCAGCTCGCCAGCCGGAATGCCAGGCATCGTCGATGTCTCTCGCGATGGTTCCCGAAGGGGCGGCGGAGCGCCGCTCGAGGACTTACGCCGCAGCCGTTTGCGCCAATTCCGCAGCGCTGTCCACCACCATTGCGAGCGCCTCGGCGAGAACCTCGGGGCCCGCGCCGGGCTTCACGGCCTCGGTGGCGAGATGGCGGCGGAAGGCGCGCGCGCCCGGCACGGCGTGGAAAAGCCCGTGCAGGTGGCGCGTGATCGCGTGCAGCCGCACCCCGCGCACGACCTCGCGCGCGACATAGTCGAGCAGCGCCTGCGCCGCGGCCTGGGGGCTCGAAAAGGCGGCGGGCTCGCCGAAGAGGACGGGATCGACGGCGAGCAGCCGCCACGGCTCGCGGTAGGCCGCCCGCCCCATCATGACGCCGTCGACGAAGGCGAGATGGCCCTCGGCCTGCTCGATCGTCTCGACGCCGCCGTTGAGGACGACGACAAGCTGCGGATGCGCGGCCTTGAGGCGGTAGACCCGCCCATAGTCGAGCGGCGGGATTTCGCGGTTCTGCTTCGGGTTGAGCCCCTCGAGCCAGGCCTTGCGCGCATGCACGATGAGCGCGTCGACGCCGGCGGCGGCGACCGCCTGCGTCAAGGCTTCGAGCGCCTCCTCCGGGTCCTGGTCGTCGATGCCGATGCGGCACTTGACCGTGACCGGCACGCCGACGGCGGCCTTCATGGCGGCGACGCACTCGCCCACGAGCGCCGGCTCGGCCATGAGGCAGGCGCCGAAGCGCCCTTCCCGCACGCGATCGGACGGGCAGCCCACGTTCAGATTGACCTCGTCGTAGCCGAGATCGGCGCAGATGCGCGCGGCCTCGGCGAGCGCCCGGGGCTCGCAGCCGCCGAGCTGCACCGCCACCGGATGCTCCGCAGGGTCGAAGGCGAGCAGGCGCGCGCGGTCGCCGTGAATCACGGCGCCCGTGGTCAGCATCTCGGTGTAGAGCCGCGCCCGGCGCGTCAACAGACGGTGGAAGAACCGGCAGTGGCGGTCCGTCCACTCCATCATGGGGGCGACGCAGAAGCGATGAGCCTTATCTTTCAATGGCTTAAACGATCCTTTCCGTGGCGCAGTTCGAGAGCGGTGCACGCCCCAAGCTAGCCGACTCGACGGCGTTTGTACCCGTCGATGTCTGTTCAAGTCCGCCGCGCAGGAGCCCAGTCTTGGCCCGCTATGCGCCAGGAGCGCTTTTGCAACCATGTGGGCGCTTTATCCGTGTAAGCAACCGCGATGCAATTGCGCCCCGAGAAGCAATTGCCCCCTGCAATACGCGATCGCGTATATGGCTCTATTATGCGCGATTGCGTATATATTCCGCATGGACACGATCGCGCGCACACCGAAGCAGATAGGTTCGACCATCCGCCGCTTTCGGCGGCAGAAGGGGCTGACCCAGCAGCAACTGGGCGAGCTCATGCATGCGCGTCAGGCGACCGTTTCCAAGCTCGAAACAGGAGAGCCTCGGACCCAGCTTCGCATTCTCTTGGATGCGCTCGCGGCGCTCGACCTCGAACTGGTCATCCGCCCCCGGACATCCGCCTCCGCGGAGATCGAGGAGCTGTTCTGATGGCGCGCCCCCGCACGCGGGCTCCCCTGAACGTCTATCTGAACGGGCGGCTGGTCGGACGGCTGCGCCGCGAAAGCAGCGGCGCCATCGACTTCCAGTACGATGAAAGCTGGCTCGGCTGGGCCAATGCCATTCCGGTTTCGCTCTCCCTCCCGTTGCGCGAGGACCGGTACATGGGCGAGCCGGTGATGGCCGTCTTCGAAAATCTTCTAACCGGACAATGACGCCATCCGGCGTCGCCTCGCTGAACGGTCCAGGGCAGATGGTTCCGACGCCTACAGTCTTCTCGCGGCCGTGGGGCGCGACTGCGTCGGCGCCCTCCAGTTCCTGCCCGAGGGGGTGGATGCCGGCAAGGCGGCCGAGATCGACGCGCGCGCGGTGGACGATCAGGAGGTCGCTGCCATCGTCGGCATTCTTGCGCGCAATCCGCTGGGCGTCGGCGACGACCAGGAATTTCGGATTTCCCTCGCGGGCGCCCAGGAAAAAACGGCCCTCCTCTACTGGAACGGCCGATGGCACGTGCCGCACGGCACGACGGCCACGACGCACCTCATCAAACCGCAGATCGGAAGGCTGCCGAACGGCATCGATCTGTCGCACAGCGTCGAAAACGAGCATTTCTGCCTCGCGCTCGTCGCTCGGCCTGCCCGCGGCAAAATCCAAGATTCTGGATTTTGCAGGCCAGCGCGTGCTCGCCATCGAACGCTTCGACCGCACCTGGACGCGAGACGGCCGGCTTTTGCGTCTGCCTCAGGAGGACTGCTGCCAGGCGCTGTCGATGCCCCCATCGCGCAATACGAGGCCGACGGGGGTCGAGGCATACGCGCCATTCTGGATCTTCCGAAGGGCAGCGATGCGCCGGCCGACAATCAGAGGACCTTCTTCAAGGCGCTGATGGTGTATTGGCTGCTCGGCGCCACCGAGGGGCACGCGAAGAATTTCAGCATCCGCCTGGCGCCGGGAGGCCGGTTCCGCCTTACGCCCCTCTACGACATTCTATTCCGCAGAGCCGAGCCTTGCCGCGGGTCAGATCAACCGCAACCAGATGAAGCTCGCGATGGCCGTCGGCACCAACCGGCGCGTCGTCGTGCACACCATCGTCGCGCGCCATTTCTTGCAAACCGCCAAGCGCTGCGGGCTGCGGAAGACGATGGCACGTGAAATCCTTCAGGAACTGGCCGACACCGCTGCGGCAAGCCTCGACAAGACCCTGTCGGCGCTGCCGGCCGACTTTCCGGAAGAGATCGTTTCGCCCATCGTCGACGCCTTCAGACAACGCCTTGGCGCCACCTCGCCTCGGCGGCAAGCGGTATTTGAGGCGCCGAACTCCCGCGGGGCGCGTGACGCAACGATCGGGCCACGACAGCCGTTCGCCGCGAAACCGATTTCGTCGCGATTTTCCGCAGCAGAGCGCAAGCCGAATTCCTCCCCCCAACCGGACAGTCGGCCCGCACCGCCCCCTCACGCAGCGTCCGCTACTGGCCCTTCTGCCGCGGATCGTCCTTCGGATTGAGGTAGTTGAGAGACCACGGGCCGTTGCTGTTGAGCTGGATGACCGTGTCCTCGTCCATGGAGACATAGTGCGGCATGCCGGGCGCCAGGGCGAAGAAGCTGCCCGCCGAAAACACCTCGGCCTTGGCGGCATCGCCGCTTTCGCCCATGCCCAGACGGACCGTGCCCGAGAGCACGGTGACGACCTCCGGCTTGGGATGCGTGTGCGGCCCGATGCGATAGCCCTGCGGCACCTTGATCCGCATCGCGAACATGCCGTCCTTGCCGGGATCGCCGTACAACACCGCGACTTGCGCGCCGGCTGGAATCGAGGCCGGGCCCGGCGACCACTTGATGTCCTCCGCCTTGACGAGCTTGTGCCCCCCGCCGGTCTGCGCTGCGGCCCCAGGGCTTGCGGCTGCGGCGGCGATCACGCTGGTCGCAATCATCAACATTGCCGTTTTCATGGTGAAGCTCCCTTGCTCTCCGTTGACCTTGCTTCACCCCCGTACCCCTTTCACGTTCGCGCCCTCGATGCAGACGACGGTGCGCGCCTTTCCGGGCTTTTTCGCGGAAGGCGAGACTCCTCACGCCGAATTTCTTGCGCGTGTTCCTGCCGCCGTCCAAAAGAGAACGGACACCGCGCGGCGCGCGCCGCCGGCTCAAGCCGGCGCAGGCCCCGCCGGCAGTTCCGTCACGTGCGCATCGAAGTAGTGGCTCCACAGCGCAACGACGCTTGCGCTTTCGGCAAAGTCCGCCGGTTCGATCCCGCCGGGACCGAGGGAGAACAGTTCCAGCTCCCGCGGGTCGTCGTCGCCGCGCATCGGCATTTTGTCGAGCGCCTGGCTGAAGGCGATGGCGTTCCGGCAGCCGATCTCGAAATCGCCGTCGCCCATCGCGCTCAAATGAACCACTTCCTCCCCGATCAGCTCCGGTTTCAATCCGGTGATTGCGGCCCACGCCTCGCTCTGCACGATTCCGAGGGAGTGGTTGTCGAGCACGCGCGCCTTGCGATGGGCGACGAGAGTGATGAGCATGACCAGGAACCCGATCATATAGGGATCGAACCAAACCCCGTCGGCGATTCCGTTCAGCCGGTTGCGGCTGCGCTCGACCAGCGGCGCGATCGCCGCCACCGCCGCCTTGCGGCCGCGGCGCGCGTTCCACAGTCCGAGGACCGAAGGGATCATCAGGCTCGCTCCGACCCGACCG
>JADGHE010000041.1 GCA_019689555.1 Variibacter sp.
CCTCCGCACGGCCCGTCGCGAACCCGCTCAGCCCCCGGGGGCGCCGGCCTCCCCCTCCGTCTCCTCCGGGATCTGCTCGATCGCCTCGACGCGGTCGGGGTAGAAGGCGAGCCGGCCGGCGAGCGCCGCCATCGCCGGATAGGGGTGCTCGTAGCTCCACACCGCGTTCACCGCTTCGCGGTCGCCCACGCGCAGCGAATAATAGGCGGCGTCGCCCTTGTAGGGGCAGTGCGTCGTGTGGCTCGTGCGCTCGAGGTAGCGCGTCTCGGCGTCCTCGCGCGGGATGTAGAGCACCGGGGCGAGCGAGGCCTCCTTCACCGTCAGCGCCCGCCGCGTATCCGCTACCACGCGGCCGTTGAAAATGATGCGCACGTGGTTGGGGTTCGGCTCGATCGTGATCGGATGGTCGGGGCCCGGAAGCTTCATGGCTTGCGCCCTGTTCTTGTCTGGAACCGGGCGAGCCTTCTGCCCCGGAGCGCTCGGCGGCGCAAGGGGGCCGCCCGCGACGCCGCGCCCGTCCGCAACCGGAAGGCGCGAGCGGCCGCGCGCGCCAAGCGAATCGTTGGGCGGCGCGGTCCCGCCCTCCCCCGGGGGCTTGCGCGCACGCTTCGGCACCCGCAGCGGCCAGCCGACGATGTGGTCCTCGAGCGCCTCCTCGGCGACCTTATCCTCGCTCGCCCGCACCCGGCCGCGCACCGAAATGCCCGCCCAGTGCACCGTCTCGGGGTCGCCTGAGACCAGCGGGTGCCACCAGGCCAGGTCCTTCCCCTCGGCCAGGCGCCGGTAGGCGCAGGTCGGCGGCAGCCAGCCGATCTCCTGCACGACCCGCGCCGTGAGCCGCACGCAGTCCGGCACCAGGGCGTCGCGGTTGGCGTAATCGCGGCAGCGGCAGCTGTGCGTGTCGAGAAGCCGGCAGCCCACGTCCGTGAAGAAGATGCGGGGGTTTTCGGGCTCGGGCTCGCCTTCCGGCGCCTCTTCCTCGAGCTTGACGAGGCAGCAGCGCCCGCAGCCGTCGCAGAGGCTCTCCCACTCCTCCTCGGTCATCTCGGAGAGCGCCTTGCGCCGCCAGAAGGGAAGGGAATCGTCGGTCATGAGGGCCTCGTTTGGCCTTGCGGGTGGCGCCGGACGCTCTGCGGCCGCCGCGCCCCTGGACGCGCGGGGCGGCGTCAGAGCCCATCCGCCCAAGACGGCGCCCCAGACTTGGCGACGCGGGGGCGCGAGGGCAAGCCGCGCGCGGTCGCACAGCCTGCCGGGGGCCGCACATTATCGGAGCGCTTCCTCCAATTCGCTTTCCCATGCGCCGTCCTGAATGAGGATGCGAAAGCGCATGGAGTCCGGCGCCTCGGCAAACAATTCCAGCTCGCCCGCCTCCTTTCCGCGAGCGTAAGCGTCCTCAAGCAGCTTGAAGAACTTCTCCTTGAACTCGGTGTCCGCGTTTCCTTCCAGGTGCTTGCCCTTGGTTTCGAGCACGAGCAACCGTGCGGTTTGATCGTCAGCGTCCAGGCGTACGAGAAAGTCGGGATAGACCTTGTGCCTCACCCAACCTTGCAGACCCCAGCTTTGGCGTGCGGCGATTCGCCACCACCAGGATACGGCATCGTGAGCGTCGAGATAGAGCGCGACGTTGGCCTCGAAGTCGTTGAAGTCTTTCCGGAAGACCCGGTCATAAAGCGCGCGGTCCAGCGCTTTTCCGCCGGCGTGCAACAGCGGCAGCTTGGCGTCGCCAAGGGCGATATGCGTCGTGTAGCGTTCCAGAAACTCAAAGTTCAGGTTGTCGAGCGGCGCCGCAAGAAGCTTGAACACGATATCGCCGGACCTAACCTTGTTACGAAACACCTGTTCGGCCGCCGCCTCGACCTGCTCTTGCAGGTCGCGCTTGATGTGCTCCACCAATGTCAGACGCGCAGCGACGATTTCCTTTTCGCTCGCCCGCTTGCGCAACGCTTCGAGCGCCTCGTCGAGAATGCGCGCGCCTTGCCAGGGGTTCGGCACGACGTCCAGCATGCGGCGGATAAGCCCCGGCCGGTCGAGTATCGGGTCGGGCAGGACTCCGCTTCCGGATGCGCCTCCAGGTCGAAGCTCTCCGCGTCTTTGATGTCGACCGCGATAGTCTCCTGCTTGCCCACGTCGTAGGCCGCGAGATTGAAACTATCCGCCTCGCGCCAAAACAATTTTTCGAAGTCGATGGACGCCAATATGTCGGCCTCGTAATTTGGGCGGCAGGCTCTTCTTCGGATCGACGATCAGCTCGCGGAACGGCACCGAAAGGTGGTGTGAATAGACGAACGGCCTGCCCTTGAACTCCAGCGTCGGCATTCGGCCCCCTCCTGCCCGGGCGATTCGAAGGCGAGCTTACAGGCGCCTTCGCGTCAAGCGAACCCCGGGCCAAGTCTTTGCTCCAGGCCCAATTTTCCGTCAATTCCGCGTAGCGATCGTCTGCCGTCCCAGCCCTCAATCCGCCCGGAACTTGCCCCATCCGTGGCGATTATGAAGTAGGCTGGCCGGGCCGGCCCGGTTTGCCAACTGGGCCGAGGGCGCGTACTTCACAGTCCGGTGAGGCCCCTCCTCGCCCGGGCCGCGGCGCAAAGCCCGAGCCAGGACCGCCCTGCCTCTCCCCCCGAGGTTGCCCGTGCCCGAGACGAACAACAGGAACGACGACAAATCGCCGGAAAAGAAGCCGCCGGAGAAGACCCCGCTCGTGCCGCCGCGCTTCGGCCGGCTGCAGCGATTCCTGCTCGATCTCGATTCGCGCATCGACTTCGCCATCTTCCAGACCGGGCGGGCGCTGCGCGAGGGCTACGAGCGGTTTTCCGCCTTCATGGACCGCTTCCACGTCAGCGGCTTCCGGCGGGTGGTGGTGGAGCTCGCCTCGGAGGGGGCGACGCTCGGCACCGCGGGGCTCGTGGTCCTGCTCGCGCTCGCGATTCCGGCCTTCCAGGAAACGAGCGACGACGACTGGCTGAAGAAGTCCGAGCTCGCCGTCACCTTCCTCGACCGCTACGGCAACGAGGTGGGCCGCCGCGGCATCCGCCACAACGATTCGATTCCGCTCGAGGATTTTCCCGACCACCTGATCAAGGCGGTGCTGGCGACGGAGGACCGGCGCTTCTACGAGCATTTCGGCATCGACATCGCCGGCACCCTGCGGGCGCTCAGCGCCAATGCGCGCGCCGGGGGCGTGGTGCAGGGCGGCTCCTCGATCACCCAGCAGCTCGCGAAGAACCTCTTCCTCAACAACGAGCGCACCATCGAACGCAAGGTGAAGGAGGCCTTCCTCGCCATCTGGCTGGAAGCCCGGCTTACCAAGAACCAGATCCTCAAGCTCTATCTCGACCGCGCCTATATGGGCGGCGGCGCCTTCGGCGTCGACGCCGCGGCCCAGTACTATTTCGGCAAGTCCGCCCGCGACGTGAACCTGGCGGAGGCGGCGATGCTCGCGGGCCTGTTCAAGGCGCCGACGCGCTTTGCGCCGCATGTGAACCTGCCCGCCGCGCGCGCCCGCGCCAATGTGGTGCTCGACAACCTCGTCGAGGCCGGGTTCATGACCGAGGGGCAGGTCTTCGGCGCCCGCCGGCACCCCGCGACCTCGATCGACCGGCGCGACGAGCGCGCGCCCAACTACTATCTCGACTGGGCGTTCGACGAGGTGAAGAAGATCGTCGAGAAGCTGCCCAAATCCGTCAACGAGCGCGTCTTCGTGGTGCGGACGGGGCTCGATCCCAACATCCAGCGCGAGGCCGAGAACGCGGTCGAGACCGCCCTGCGGCAGTACGGCCGCGAATACCATGCGAGCCAGGCGGCCCTGGTGCTGATGGACGTCGACGGCACCGTGCGCGCCATGGTCGGCGGCCGCGACTATGGCGACAGCCAATTCAACCGCGCGACCGACGCGCTGCGCCAGCCCGGCTCCTCGTTCAAGCCCTATGTCTATGCGGCGGCCCTGTCGAACGGCTTCAAGCCCACCTCGGTCGTGCGCGACGAGCCGTTCTGCATCGGCAACTGGTGCCCGCAGAACTATGGGCGCTCCTTCTCCGGCCCCGTCACGCTGACGCAGGCGCTCACGCGCTCGATCAACATCATCCCGGTGCGGCTGTCGGTGATGCTCGGCGAGGGCAAGGGCGCCAAGGCCGGCCGCGCCAAGATCATCGAGCTCGCCCACAAGATGGGCATCCATTCGCCGCTGCCGGATTCGACCTCGCTGCCGATCGGCGCCGCGGAGGTCACCGTGCTCGATCACACGGCCGCCTATGCGACATTCCCCAATGCAGGCATGGCCGTGACCGCGCACGCCGTCCTGGAGATCCGGACGGCGACCGGCGAGCTCGTCTACCGCTTCGATCGCGACGGCCCGAAGCCGCGGCAGGTGCTCTCCCCGCAGGTCGCGATGGACATGAACGCCATGATGACCAAAGTCGTCGAAGAAGGCACCGGCCGCCGCGCCATGCTCGACGGCATCAAGGCCGCCGGCAAGACCGGAACGACGAACGCTTATCGCGACGCCTGGTTCGTCGGCTTCACCGGGAACTATGTCTGCGGCGTCTGGTTCGGCAATGACGACTACTCGCCGACCAACCGCATGACCGGCGGCTCGCTGCCGGCGATGACGTGGCGGCAGGTGATGGCCTATGCCCATCAGGGCGTGGAGGTGAAGCCGATTCCCGGCGTCGCGCCCGGGCCGGTGCCGGCGCCGCCGCCGGCGCGGGTCGCGAGCGCAAAGCCGGAGCCGGAAATGCCGGCGCGCCCGGCGGTGCTGACACGGCGCGCCGTCGAGGTGCTGGTGCGCCTGGAGCGCCTCTTCGACGAGGCCGCCCGCGCCGCCGACGCAGCCCTCGACGCGGCCGACGCCGAAGCGGCGCCGCAGCGCCGGAGCTCCCTCGAACCCGCGCAAATCTCGGCCGCGCGCAGCGACTGATCCCGTCCACCGTCGCACCGTCGCAGTCGCGGCGGCGGCGCGCCATCCCCTTGGCCCGGCCGATTCTTGCGGGCTGTACACGCCGCACGGCCATGCTAACAGCTGGCCGGGCGATGCCTCTCCTCCTCACGGACCTGGCGACGTGCAACTGCTCATCGGCTTACTGCTGGCCTTCACCATTGCGGCGTTCCTCGGGCTCGGCGGCACGTGGCTTGCGAGCGTGCACGGCTTCGTGTTCGGCGGGGTGACGATCGGGGCCTGGACGGCCTGGCCCAAGACCGGGACGACCGCCATCGACCCCTATGCGCGCGCCGTCATCGCGCGCAGCGGCGAGCTGCCGCTCGTCTCCGGCGACGGCATCGCCTTCCGCGCCGGCGCCGACGACTCCGGTCACCCGCTCGACGGGCGCTGCGACGTCACCATCTCGGGCACCACGCCGCAGGCCCGCTTCTGGACGCTGACGCTCTACGACAAGAAGGGCAATCTCGTTCCGAACGTCATCGGCCGCTACGGGTTCACGAGCCTCGAGGTCGTGCGCAAAAGCGACGGCAGCTTCACGATCACGGCCGCGCCGCGCGCGCGCCCGGGCAACTGGCTGCCGACCGGAGGGATCGAGCAGTATGTCATGATCCTGCGCCTCTATGATACGGCCGTGGGCGTGGCCACCGGCGCGCTCGGCGAGACGCCGATGCCCGCGATCCAGCGCGGAGCCTGCCCGTGATCCGCTGGTTCGCCTGGGCGCTCGCCGGGGTTCTGCTCGGCGGCATCGTTCATCTCGCCACGGTGCTGCTGCTGCCGACGATGGCGATGCGCGACGCCTATGCGCGGCTCGAGCCCCTCACCGAGACGAACAGGATGACGCTGCTGCCGCAGCCCGCGCCGCAGGGCAGCGCCCTGCCCTTCCTCGACCCGGCCTTCGCCACCGCCGTCTGCCGCTACGACCTGACGAGCGCCCCGCTGAAGCTGCAGGTGACGGTCACGGCGGCCTACACGTCGCTCTCGTTCTTCACGCGCCGCGGTGTGGGCTACTACGCCATCAACGATCGCGCCGCCGCGCGCCGGGTGATCGAGCTCGATCTCATGACGCCCGAGCAGCGCAGCCACGTGCAGGAGGACGAGGAGGTGACCGCGGCCGACCGGCTGATCGTCGAATCCCCGACGACGACCGGGTTGATCCTGGTGCGCGCCCTCGCCCCCGAACCGAGCGCCATTCCCATCGTGCGCGGCGTGCTCGCGAGCGCGCAGTGCCGCTCGCAGCCGCAACAGTAGCGCGCGCTGCGCGACGGCGCGCAGCCGAAGTCTACTTCGACACGATGGGCCGCGGGCCGGGGCCCCAATCCGAGCCCGGCGGCGGCAGGGGCCGCGAACCGTTCCCCCGGTCCGCGCGCGGCCCCGGCGCGACGGCGAAAACCTGGATCTCGCCGAGCCTGCGCTCGAGCTCGAGCCGCTGGCGCTCGGCCTCCACCGCCATCGGCGACGGCAGCGCGATGACGAGCCGCTCGAGCGCGATCCGGTACATGGCGGCGCGCTCGCGCATCACCCTGTGGACTTCGGCGATGAGCATCATGTTCTCGCGCACGCGCCGCCGGGCGTTGGTCAGCTCCTCCTGCGTGAGCCCGGTCACATAGGCGAGGCTGCGCTCCCGCTTCCGGTCGAGGTCGGCGACGCGCCGCGCCAGCGCGAAGAACGGATCGAGCCGCGTGAGATCGTTGCGGGTATCGTCGATCAGCCGCGCATAGCGCGCGGCGGCGGAGCGAAACGGCCCGTTCACCAGATAATCGACGTAGCGCGCGGCGGGGTCCGCGTGCTCGCCCGCCCCGTCCACGGCGCTCAGAACGAAACGGCCCTGCTCGGAGGGGCTCGCGAGGAGGTTGCGCGCGAGCGCGCGCAATTGTCTTTCGTCGTCCGTCAGCGGAAAGGACGAGGCCGGAACGCTGCCCGTCTGAACCGGATCCTCCGCCGGGGGCAGCTCCGCCTCGCCGACGCCGCGACCGAAATCGCCCGTGCGCGCGCACCCGCCGACGAGCAGCAGGCCTCCGCAGAGAAGGACCATAAAAGCGCGCGAGCGACGAGGGGGCCGCGCAACGCCTCTTTCTTTCGCCATGGCGGCTCCGGGGGTCGATCTTGCCTTGTCAGGAGCGTCGCCCGGGGCGGCGGCGTCTGTTTCCGCGCGGGGTGCCGGCTTCCGGAGCAAAGCGCGTGGACGGCTCCTCGACGTGCCGCTCGATGCGGATCACCGGCAGAATGATCACCGCGCCCGGCTCGGAGCGTGCGTGCCCGTTCTCGGGCACGCCGATGCGCCGTTCCTGCGGAAATCTGATGACAGTGCCCATGGCACCCCTACTCTCCGCGATCTGCGGGGCGGCGTCCGTAAGCCAGTCCGCCATGATCATCATTAGGTGCCGGCAAGGTTAACGGTCCGCTAACGCGGCGGCGCTAAAAGCCCACCATTCAGCAACGGTTCGTTAAGGCCACTGGTCGCTCCCGCGGCGCGCACTGGTCGCGAACCGCTTCGCTGCATCCGTTCGGAAGGGCGCCACCCTTTGCGAATTCCGGGGAGACCGAGGCGGCATGGCGCGCGCATTCGCCAATCTCGATGGACTGCTGCGCCTCTCGCGCACGGAGGGCGTCGACATTCGCCCCGCGCTCCTGCGGGTCATCACCGATCTCTTCGTGCAGGAGCCGATCCATACGCGGGAGGAGATCCGGCAGTACGCCGAACTCTGCCTGCGCCTTCTGCCGGCGGTCGACGGGCAGACCCGGGCCGCGGTGCTGGCGAAGCTCGCGGCGTTCCCGGCGACGCCGCCGTGGCTGCTCGAGGAGGCGCAGCGCGTCGCCGCGGACCCCGCCGCAGCGCCGCGCGTGCCCGGGAACGACCGCCTTCGCGGCCAGAGCGGCGCATCCGCGCCGGCGCCCGCAAGCGCCTCGCGGGCCCCCGCCGACGCGGCCTTCGCGCCGCCGACAACGGAGCCGGAGACGCCGCAGTCTTTGGGCGAGCGATTCCTGCGCGCCGAGGCGCGCGAGCGGCAGGCGCTGCTCATACGGTTCCAAGACACGGAACCCGAGGCGGAACCGCCGACCTGGATGCGCGATCGCGCCCAGACCATCGAGCGGCTGGAAAGGTTTGCGGCGGAGCGCAATCCTCGCGGATTTGCCCGCGAACTGCAGGACTCGTTCGGTCTGTCGAGTCGGATCGCGGCGGAGATCGCGCACGACGACGGCGGCGAGCCGCTGCTCGTCGTCGCTAAGGCCATCGCCATGCCGGCGGACGCCTTGCTGCGCATTCTGCTGCTGCTTAATCCGGCGGTCGGCCAGTCGGTCGAGCGCGTCTTCAGCCTCTATCGCCTTTACGAGCGGCTGCGATATGCGGCGGTGGCGCCGATCATGACGAGCTGGCGCGAGGACTCGCGCGCCAGGCTCGCTGCGCGCTTCCAGTCGATCCATGCCGAGGACGCCTCGCCTGCGCGCGAGAGCCTGCGGGCCGGCTTCCGCCTGGGGGGCGAGCCTGCCGCCGCGCGGCCGCCGGCCAACGCGCCCACCAAAGTTCAGGGGACGACCTGATCGAGGAAGTGGCGGCCGGCCGGGTCTTCCACCTCGACGATCCACAAATCGGGATCGAACCTAAGCTGCCGCGACAGGGCGGCCTCCACCTCCGCATCGGAGGCCGGCTGCTTCGGCATCCGCACGAACGCTCGCTCGAGCGGGTGGGCTTCGTCGAAAACCGCCTGCGGCGCCGGCCCGTACAGGTCCGCGGTCCCGTTCAGGCGATTGACCTTGATGAACACGGCCCCCGCCTCCTCGGCCCCGCGCCGGCGCAACGCCGCGAACACCCCCTCCGCCTGGCAGCGGCGCAGATAGGCGGCCACCCAGATGGACGACTTCAGTCTCATGCGCGCGGTGCCCGGCCGACGTTGCTCCAAAACGCGGCTGTCGCGACACGCACCGCCGCTCTCGTTCCGCGCGACCGCCGGCGCGGACTCGCGCGCGTCATTCCAGCGGGCGTCCGGTCATGGCCGCGAGCTCCCGCATCAGCCGGTCGGAAATCCGGCCGGTGACGGGAAGCCTGTGCTCGCGCTCGAATTTTTCGACCGCGGCCTTCGTCGCCTCGTCGAAGACCCCCGTCAGCTTGATCTGACCGTAGCCGAATTCCGCGAGCGTGCGCTGGACCGCCAGCACGCGGGCCGGCGGCACCCCGCCCTGCGGCGGGCCGGCGCGGCCCGGCGCGGGCGCCTGAGGCGGAGTCTTCTTCTTGTCGGCCTTGACCGCGGATTGCGCGATCAACTGCAACAGAGACTCGCTGGGCCCCGCCCCCGGCTTCACGCCCGCGGCCTGCTCGAACTCGCGGATCGCCGCCTCCATGCGCGGGCCGTAGACCCCATCGATCGGGCCGTCATAGAAGCCTCTGCGCGCAAGCTCCTTCTGAATGTCGGAGACGACCTGCCCGCGCGGACGCGACGGCTGCGCCGTCTCCCTGGCGGCCACCTCCTTGACGGCCGCCTCTTTGACCGGGACGGCAGCCTCGGCCGGGCGCGGCCGCGGCATGGCGATGAAGCTGCCGGTCGCCTCCCCCGCGGCCGCAGACGCCGATCCGATCGCGCGCATCGGCGCGGGATGCTTGCCCGACTGGAGAAAAAGCGCATTCACCAGCACAGCGGCGATGAGCGCAGACATGAGCGCAAACCCGAACGCATCCACCGGATGCCGGCGGACGGCGCCCACGACCCAGGCCCCGAGCGCGTGGCGCCCATCTTCCGCGGCCGCACGCCCATTCCGCACCGCGGAGGCGTCACGCGAACGGAAATTTCTGTCACGCACGTCTTCTCACCTGTGTGTCCGACTGGCCCGGCGTCGCGGCTGCGTCGACCGAAACCTCCCGCTTCGACTCCGGATTGAAGCTCACGACCGCGCCAGGGCTGGGCCGCCTGGTCTTCTCGCAGTCGAGCGGCAATCGGATCGTCATTCGCGTTCCGACACCCGGTTTGCTCTGGACCTGCAACTGCCCCCCATGCAGTCCCGCCAGCCCTTTCACGATCGAAAGGCCGAGTCCTGTACCCTCATAAGGGCGATCGTATGATCCCCGCGCCTGGAAGAAAGGATTGCCGATCTGGGCGAGATCGTCGGCCGCGATGCCGACGCCCGTGTCCTCGACGGCAATGTCGATGTGCTCGCCCGCGACCGCCGCCGTGACGGTGACGCGGCCCCCGCTCGCGGTGAACTTGAGCGCGTTGGACAAAAGGTTGAGCAGCATCTGCTTGAGGGCACGCTTGTCCGCGACGATCTCGGGCAGGTCGTCGGGCACGCGCACGACGATCTCGAGATTGGCCTCGCGCGCCTTGAGCCCCAGGAGATCGCAGCAGCTTCGAATCACCGGGGCGGGGGCGAACGGCTCGGGCGTGATGACGAAATTCCCGCTCTCGATCCTCGACATGTCGAGAACGAGGTTCACGACCGAGAGCAGATGCTGGCCCGAATCCCGGATGAGGCGCGCGTATTCGCGCCTGCGCGCCGCATCGAGCTGCATCGCGTTTTCGTTCATCAGCATTTCGGAGAAGCCGATGACGGCGTTGAGCGGCGTGCGCAGCTCGTGGCTCATCGTCGCGAGGAAGCGGCCTTTCGCGGCGTTCGCCCGCTCGGCCTCGCTGCGCGCCTCCTCGATGGCCCGCTCCTGCTCCTTGCGCTCGGTGACGTCGCGCATCACGGCGACGACCTCGCGGCCGTGTTCGGGATCCGACCCCTCCGATTCGGCCAGCGCGCGGCAACGCATCTCCACCCAGATGAACTGCGGAGCCTCGCGGGTGTCGCCGATCGGGCCGTTGCGGCGGACGCGAAACTCGACGGAGCGCCCTTCCCCGCCCATCGCCGCGTCCGACAGCGCCCGCAAATAAGCGGGGCGATCGGCGACATGGACGCGGTCGAAAAGCCCGTGGCCGGCGAGCTCCTCGGCGCTCGCGCCGAACATCGCCTCCGCCGCCGGCGAAACGAACAAGGTTGCGCCGTGACGCCCGTGGCGGCTGATGACGTCGGTCATGTTCAGCGCCAGCAGCCGGTAGCGCTGCTCTTCCGCGTCGAGGCGCTGCGCGTTGCTGCGCACCATCGCCTCGGCGCCGAGCGCGAGCAGACCCGCATAGCCGACCGCGGCGCCGATGCTGAGCCCGCTCACGAGCAGAGCCGGCGTCGCAGGCTCCGGCGGCGAGGCGACGCCCGCGAAGACCAACGCCGCGGCACCCGCGAGCGCGCATCCGAGCGCCATCAGCACGACCCGGCGCGCGCCCGAGAGCACAGCCTCGAGCGGTACGAGGACGAGCCACGGCATCGCGGGCGAGGAAACGCCGCCCGACATCAACGCGAGCACGCAGACGAGGCCCGTCAGCGCCAGCGCCGAGAGCGCGTGCGCTGTCTCGAAGCGGCCGGTCGAGGACAGAAAACAAGCGATCGCGATCGGCGCGAGGAGCCAGCCGAAAATGACGATTTCGATCGCGCCCGGGCGGCCGTGCGTCGCCAGATAGACCGGCAACGCCGCGAGCGTGACGAGGCCGCCGAGCAAGCGCGTGGCGATGAAGTTGCGATGGCGCGCGACCGCGAGCGGATCGTGCCGCACCGACGCATGCACCAGGCCATCCAGATATTCGCGAACCGGAACGACAAGGTTCACGCCGCTCACGCACGACCGGCTAGGACGCGCTCCCCTTCATGATGTGGTGCGATCGTGTCAGACGCGACTTAAGCGAAAGCTAAGGGAACGGCGCCGGCGCGCCGAAACCGCAGAAAGGGGCGCACACGCGGTGGCCGACTCGGCGCAAATCGTCCGCGATGGTGAATGCGCGGTTGCCTCGGCGACGCTCCTTCGCGCGCGGGCCCGGGCCCGCGGGGGCGCCGCCCGCGAATCACCCTATGCTGCCTATTGCAGCGCATGCAATTTGCAGCGAAGGCGCGTGGAAAACGCGCGCGGGAACCGCCCGCATTTTACGAAAATGCCGCGCGCATTCGCGGCAAATGCGCGCAAAATCGTGTGGACAAGCCTCACGCCGCTTTCAAACGCGCCTGCTAGGTACTCGGATGATGCGGTTCAAAGAACGACCGCACACGAACAGGGTTGGGCCATGTTCTTCCTTCTTCGCGTTGCGTTCTGGTTGAGCATCGTCGTCCTGCTGCTGCCGACGGGGCAGACCGGGCAGACTCAGAAGACGAGCGAGCCGGCGATCGGCGCCGCCGACGCCGTCTCGGCGGCGGCCGCCGCCCTCTCCGACATGCGGCAGTTCTGCACGCGCCAGCCCGAGGCGTGCACGGTCGGTGCGCAGGCGGCCCACGCCTTCGGACAGAAGGCGCAGGCGGGCGCGAAGATGGTTTACGATTTCCTCACCGAGACGCTCGCCCAGGAGCCCGCCGACGCGGCGGCGAAGGCGGCCGCGCCCCGCGCGCCGAGCGCCAAGGCGTCCCAGAACACGCTGACGGCGGATGACCTCGCCGTGCCCTGGCACGGCCCCTTCATGAAGAGCGCCGAGTCCGCCCGGCGGCCCGGGTGAGGCGCAGCGTCGCGGGAGCAATTGGGCCGCAGCCACGCAGACTCGGGTGTACGGCGCGCCTCGAGGGGCCTATATCAAGGCTGGAGGAACCGGAGGCGCAATGCCGACGATCGACGAAATCATCGAGAATTTCTCGCTGCTCGAGGAGTGGGACGACCGCTATCGCTACCTCATCGAGCTGGGCCGCACGCTTGCGCCCCTGCCCGACGCTCTGCGCACGGAATCGACCAAGGTGCAGGGCTGCGCCAGCCAAGTGTGGCTGTGGACGACCGTCCACCCCGACGGCGAGGCGAGCCCGATTCTGACCTTCTTGGGCGACAGCGACGCGCACATCGTGCGCGGGCTCATCGCCATCCTCATCGCCCTCTATTCGGGCAAGCGGGCGCACGAGATTCTCGAAACGGACGCGCTCGCCCTGTTCGACCGCTTGGCCCTGCGGGAGCACCTCACGCCCCAGCGCTCCAACGGCCTGCGGTCAATGGTCGCGCGCATCCGCTCCGACGCGGCGAGCGCGCTCGCGCGCCCGGCCGAACGCGTTCAGAGCCCGTCGGCGGCCGCGGCCTCCTCGCCCGCAGCCGACCATGCCCGCAGCGGTGCCGAGGCGCGCCCGCGCGCCTCGCTCGTGAGGCCGTAGTGGCGCGCGAGGCGGTCGAGCCCGAGCTGCAACACCACCTTGGCCGAGCGCGCCGGCCAGCAGCGCTCGCGCTCCACGTCGTCGAGCCCCTTTAGGAAACAGCATACGTCCAGAAGCAGGCCCGAGAATTCGGGACCGACCGCTTCGAGCGCCCGCCGCAGGCGTTGCCGCGCGGCGACGACCGATTCGGTGAGGTTGGCGGCGGCGTTTCCGCCCCCGCGGCGGCTCTGCGCGACGGCGGCCGCCCAGTTCGCGGTGACGCGCGGCATGAGCTGGGCGCGGGTGAACTCCGCCCGCAGCCGCTCGCCCGCCTGGAGCTGCGCGGGAGAGATCAAGGGCGCGCCGTCGCGGCCCTTTCGGCGCGCGAGCCAGGCGAGCGGGCTTTCGGCCGCGTTCGCGCGGACCGCGCCGCCGGCCTCCACCGCGAGCTCGGCCCCAATCGCGGTCGCGACCTCAGTCGCCGGGACCTCCTCCAGGTGCTGGGCGCGAAAGGGATCGAGGGCGCCGTCCCGCCCGGCCTGCCGCGCAGCGGCGAGCCGCGCGAGATGGGCGCGGCCGGTGGCCGTGACTTCCAGCCTGCGCCCCTGCCGCGCCACGAGATCGGCGGCGATCAGGCTTTCGATGTCGGCGGCCCAGCCTGCGCCGATGCGCCGCCTGCCGCGCACGGCAGCGGGCGGCGCCGCAAGCTCCTGGAGCAGGCGTTCGGCGGAGGGAGGGAGCGGGGTCTGCGCACTTGGCTTCACGGGTCCTTCCTGTATTTGATCCTAGAACAAGGTATTTAGTCCTATCATCGGTCGGGCCGGCCGAAAAGGGGGGTGAGGGCGGGCCCCTGGCGGTTCAGGCGACGGAATCAAATGGGCGGCGAAGGGCGGCCGCGAGTAGCCCTTGCGCCGGCGGCCCGGGGCTTGTTCCTTCTGAAGGCGGCAAGGCGCGGCGCCGGCGTAACCCGCGCCTGAGCGGAACGCGCGCCGCACCGAAAGATAGCCTCGCCGAGGCCCCCCATGACGCTGACGGTGCTCATCACCGGATTTGGGCCCTTTCCGCGCGCGCCGTTCAACCCGAGCGCCGCCCTCGCCCACGGGCTCGCGCGGCTAAGACGGCCGGCCTTCGCCGAAGTGCGCCGCGTCGGGCACGTCTTCGCGACATGCTACGAGGCGGTGGACGAGGAGCTGCCCGCGCTCCTTTCCCGGCACCGGCCGCAGATCGTCCTGATGTTCGGGCTTGCGACGCGCACGCCCTTCCTCCGCGTCGAGACGCGTGCCCGCAATGTGCGCTCGCCGATCCTGCCCGATGCGGCGGGGCGCACGCCCGCAGACCGCCGGAACGCCGCGGGCGCCGCATCCGTCGCGGCAGGGCGGGCGCCCTTCGTGCGGCTCGTGACGGCGGCGCGCGCGGCGCGCGTTCCGGCTCGGCTCTCCCGCCATGCCGGGGCCTATCTGTGCAACGCCCTCTACTGGCGGGCGCTCGAACAGGCGGCCGCGCGTGGGCCGGCGTTCGTCGTCTTCGTGCACGTGCCGCAGATCCGTCGCGCCCCGCGCCGGCGGGGCGAGGCTCGCGGCTTAACCGCGGCCGATCTCCTCCGCGCGGGGGAGGCCGTGCTGCGCGCGCTGCTTGCGGCGGCGCGGCGCGAACCGCGCGCTTTCGCATCCGCGCCGGCAACAGCCGCCGCCGCGCCGTCCCATTCCGGCACAGCGGAGCGGCACGGAAGTTGATCAGCGCTTGGCACATCCCTGCCGCGAGCAGCTCCACGCAAGCCATGGCCATCGACCGTCGCGCCTTCCTTTCCCTCTCCGCCGCCGCCCCCGCGGGCATGGCCGCAGGCTCCGCCGCCGCCGGCACCGCCCCGATGCCGCCGCCCGCGGCGCTCGGCCTCGAGGCAGTGCATTTCGGCGTACGGCCGAACAGCCCCGACGATCAGAGCCGCGCCCTGCAATACGCGATCGACCAGGCGGCCGGCGTCCGCGTTCCCCTGGTGCTGCGGCCCGGCGTCTACCGCGCCGCGCGGCTCAAGCTTCATGCGGGATCACAGCTCATGGGCATCCGCGGGGCGACCCGCCTCGTCCTGAGCCAGGACGCACCGCTCATCGAATCGCAGGGGACCGATCAGATCGGCCTCAGCGGCCTTACCCTGGAGGGTGCAGGCATCCGCGGCGGCGGGGCGCGCGGCCTCGTGCATCTCATCATGGGGCGCGGCGTCCGCATCGTCGACTGCGAGGTGCGGGGCGCGCCCCGCCATGGCATCGTGCTTGAAGGCATCGAGGGCGAGGTGCGCGGCAACACCGTCTCGGGCGCCGGCGACGCCGGCCTGTTTTCGCTCGACGCCCGAGGACTCACGGTGGCGGACAACACGATCCGCGGCTGCGGCAACAACGGCATCCAGATCTGGCGCTCGGAGGCGGGCGACGACGGCACGCGCGTCATCGGCAACCGGGTCGAGGACATTGCCGCCCGCGACGGCGGCTCCGGGCAGAACGGAAACGCGATCAACGTGTTTCGCGCCGCCAACGTGATCGTGAGCGACAACCGCATTCGCGGCGCGGCCTTCTCGGCCGTACGCGGCAACGCCGCATCGAACCTGCAGGTGCTCGGCAACAGCTGCGTCGGCTGCGGCGAGGTCGCGATCTACGCCGAGTTCGGCTTCGAAGGCGCGGTGATCGCGCACAACACGGTGGACGGCGCCGCGGTCGGCGTCGCAGTCACCAACTTCAACCACGGCGGAAGGCTCGCCGTCGTGCAGGGCAACATCATCCGCCGCCTGCTGCCGCAGCGGCCGCCCGGAACCGACCCGGAGGACGGCGCGGGCGTCGGCATCGGCGTCGAGGCCGACACGGCGGTGACCGGCAACGTCATCGAGGACGCGCCGACCGCCGGCATCGCGCTGGGATGGGGGCGCTACCTCCGCGACGTCACCGTGACCGGCAACGTGGTGCGCCGCGCCGGTGTGGGCATCGCGGTCTCGGTCAGCCAGGGCGCGGGCGCCGCCGTCATCGCCGACAATCTGATCGCCGATGCACGGCGCGGGGCCATCGTCGGCATGGAGCTCAAGCGCCCCGTCACCGGCGATCTCGCCAAGGAAGGGGCGAGCCGTTACGCTCATCTCGCCATCACCGGCAACCGGGTGCGGTAGCGGGCCGCACGGCGGCGCGGCCGGGGTGAAGCGGCCCGGCCTTGGCCGCCGCGGCCTGGGCTCCGAAATGGGGCCGCCGCCGCTTCGCGCGCGGCGTAACGAAACCCTGGCCCGCCCCGTATGTTCTTGGCAAGGCTGCGCGCTGCCTCCGCCGGTGGCGGCTCGCCGCGACGGACGTCGTGGCACCTTGCAGACGGACGAGGATTGAATCCGCATGCGCGACACCTGGCCGTTGCTCGAACGCATTCCCTTCCCGCCCATCCGCCGGGCGAAGCTTAAGACCCTCCAGGTCAATGTCGGCTATCGCTGCAATCAGTCCTGCGTCCACTGTCACGTGGCCGCGGGCCCTCACCGCACCGAAGAAATGGACGGCGCCACGGTCGATCTCGTCCTCGCCTATCTTGAGCGCCACGTGCGGACGCTCGACGTGACCGGGGGCGCGCCGGAGCTCAACCCGCATTTCCGCCGGCTCGTGCGCAGCGCGCGCGACATGGGCGTGCACGTGATGGACCGCTGCAACCTCACGATCCTCGAACAGCCCGGCCAGGAGGATCTTGCGGAGTTTCTGGCCGAGCAGCAGGTGGAGATCGTCGCCTCCATGCCGTGCTACCTCGCAGAAAACGTGGAGAGGCAGCGCGGCAAGGGCGTGTTCGACGCCTCCATCCGCGCCCTGCGCCGCCTGAATGCGCTGGGCTACGGCCGCGAAGAAACGGGGCTCGTCCTCAACCTCGTCTACAATCCGCAAGGCCCGACGCTGCCGCCCGCGCAGGACGCGCTGGAAGCCGACTACAAGCGGGTGCTCGGCGCGGAATACGGCATCGTCTTCAACCGGCTGTTCACGCTCGCCAACATGCCGATTCAGCGCTTCGGGTCGATGCTGATCTCGAAGGGGCAGTTCGACGAATATCTCTCGCTGCTGCGCAACGCCCATCTCGACGCCAATCTCGACGGCGTGATGTGCCGCTCACTCATCTCCGTGGACTATCGCGGTTATGTCTATGACTGCGACTTCAATCAGATGCTGGATTTGCCGCTCCGCCACAAAGGGCGCGCGCGGGTGCATCTCTCCGAGCTCATGAACGAAAGCGTCGAGGGCAATCCCATCAGCGTCGCCGGACACTGCTACGGCTGCACGGCCGGTCAGGGTTCGAGCTGCGGGGGCGCGTTGCGACAAGCGGCCGAATGACGGCGGGGCGGAGCGCGCAACCCAACGCTGAAACGCGCGCAGTCTGCCCGCTGAATTATGCTAAGCTCGGCCTGGTGCTGGAGCGGAGCCGGCATGCCAAGCCTGTCCATCGTCATTCCGGTGCTCAACGAAGCGGCGGGGATCGAATCCCTGCTCGCGAGCCTTGCGCCGCTGCGGGCGCGCGGCGTCGAGATCATCGTGGTGGACGGCGGCAGCGGGGACGGAACCGCCGCGCTGGCGCGGGCGGGCGCGGACCAGGTTCTCTCGGCTCCGCGCGGGCGCGGCGCGCAGATGAACGCGGGCGCGGCGGCGGCGCGCGGTGACGTGCTGCTCTTCCTTCACGCCGACACGCGCCTGCCTGCGGACGCGGACCGGCTCGTGTGCGACGGGCTCGCGGCCTCGGGGCGCCGCTGGGGGCGCTTCGATGTGCGCATCGAGGGCCGCAGCGCCATGCTGCCGCTGGTCGCGCTCGGCATGAACGTCCGCTCGCGCCTCACGGGGATCGCGACCGGCGATCAGGCCCTGTTCGTCTCGCGCGGCGCCTTTGCGCAGGCCGGCGGCTTTCCCGACATTCCGCTGATGGAGGACATCGAGATGTCGCGACGGCTCAAGCGCATCTCGCGGCCGCTGTGCCTGCGCGCCCGCGTCGTCACCTCGGGCCGCCGGTGGGACGAGCGCGGCGCCTGGCGCACGATCCTTCTGATGTGGCGCCTGCGGCTCGCCCATTTCTTCGGGACCGCGCCGGACGTTCTCGCGCGGCGCTACGGCTATGTCCCAAGACAGCCCTGAACCGGTCGCCGTCGCGATCCTCGCCAAGGCGCCGATCGTCGGCACCGTCAAGACGCGGCTTGCCATGCTGCTGGGCGTGGACGGCGCGACGGCGCTGCAGGAACGCTTCACCCGCCGCGCCGTCGAACGCGCCGTCGCCGCAGGCGTCGGCCCGGTGACCCTGTGGTGCAGCCCGGACGAGGGCCATCCCTTCTTCCAGACCCTGGCGGCGGAGTTCCCGCTGGCGCTGCAGCGGCAGCCCGCGGGCGACCTCGGCGCGCGCATGCTCGCCGCCTTCGTCCAGGCGCAACGGCCGACCCTCGTGATCGGCACCGACTGCCCGGCGCTCACCGTCGCGCACCTGCAGACCGCCGCCGCCGTGCTGCGCAACGGCAGCGACGCGGTCGTGTTTCCGGCCGAGGACGGCGGCTACGTGCTGATCGGCCTCAAAGCGCCCCAGCCCGATCTGTTCTCCGCCATGGCGTGGAGCACGGACGCGGTGATGACGGAGACGCGGCGGCGGCTCACCCATATCGGGCTGTCCTGGCGCGAGCCGGCGCAATTGTGGGACGTAGACCGGCCGAGCGACGTGCGGCGCATGCGGCTCGAAGGCTTCGGCGATCTGCTCGACGGCATCGGGCGCGAGCCCCGGCCGCCGGAAAGGTTCGGCTTCCCCTGGGAGCCGCCCGACGCCCCGCCCGACGGATCGTCGAAGCCGACCTAAAGCCCCAGCGCCGCCGCAAGCTCCTCGACCGCGAGCCCGGGCGAGAGCTCGCCGTTCGCCACCGCGGCCTCGAGCGCGGGAAGCTGCGCCTTGATCGCTTCGTCCCCGTGCAGGCGCTGCATCAGGCGATCCTCCAGCATCGCCCACATCCACTTCACCTGCTGCTCGCGGCGGCGCGCCTGAAACTCGCTCGTCGCCTGCATGCGGGCGCGATGGTCCATGATGTGTCGCCAAATGACCTCGATCCCGCTCCCGGTGAGGGCGGAATAGGTCACGACCGGCGGCCGCCAATGCGGCGAGCGCGGCTCCAAAATGTTGAAGGCGGCCTCGTACTCGGCCGCGGCGGCCTTTGCGCGCGCGACATTGTCGCCGTCGGCCTTGTTGACCGCGAGCATGTCGGCGAGCTCCAGGATGCCCTTCTTCAGGCCCTGCAGCTCGTCGCCGCTTCCGGGCAGCATCAGCACCAGAAAGAAGTCCGTCATGTCGGCAACGGCCGTTTCCGTCTGGCCGACACCGACCGTTTCGACGAGCACGACGTCGTAGCCCGCCGCCTCGCAGAGCAGCATGGTCTCGCGCGTCTTGGCGGCCACGCCGCCCGTCGTCCCCGCCGCCGGCGACGGCCTGACGAAGGCGTGCGGATCGTTGGCGAGCCGCGCCATGCGCGTCTTGTCGCCCAGGATCGAGCCGCCGGTAAGGCGCGACGAGGGGTCGACCGCGAGCACCGCAACCCTGTGGCCCTTGCCGGTGAGGAAGGTTCCGAGCGTGTCGATGGTGGTCGACTTGCCGACGCCCGGCATGCCGCTGATGCCGACGCGCACCGCCTGGCCCGTGAACGGCAACAGCTCCTGGATCAGCGCCTTGGCGGCCCGCTGGTGATCGGCCCGCCGGCTTTCGACGAGCGTGATGGCGCGCGCGAGCATCGCCCGGTCGCCCGCGCGCAGGGCGCGCGCCATTTCTGCAATGTCGGGTGTCGCTCGCGCCGCCATCGGGAGACGTTATGCAGAAATCGCCGTGCTATTCCAATGCCGGCGACGTCCCGGTCCGGCGGCGACGCGCCGCACGCGCCGCGGCCGCATCGCCCGCGGCGCGCGGCGCCGCGCGCGGCGCTGCTTCATCCCGGAGGGCGTGCATTCTGGCCGGAGCGTGCGCCCCGCTCACTCCGCCGCCGCGCGCTCGTAGCCGAGCCGGCGATTGAGCTTGTGGATCAGCTCCTCCGCCGCTTCCGCGATCACCGTGCCGGGGGGAAAGATCGCCTCGGCGCCCGCCTTGCGCAGCGGCTCGTAGTCCTGCGGCGGAACGACGCCGCCGACCACGATCATGATGTCGCCGCGCCCCTGCTTCTCCAACTCCGCCCGCAGCTCCGGCACGAGGGTCAGGTGCGCGGCGGCGAGCGAGGAGACGCCGACGATGTGCACGTCGTTCTCCACCGCCTGCCGCGCCGCCTCGGCCGGAGTCGCGAACAGCGGCCCAATGTCCACATCGAAGCCGAGATCGGCGAAGGCCGACGCGATCACCTTCTGGCCGCGGTCGTGACCGTCCTGCCCGATCTTGGCGACCAGGATGCGCGGCCGGCGGCCCTCGTCCCGATCGAACTGCTCCACGAGCCTGTGCACGCGCGCGACCGCGTCGGACATGGCGCCGACCTCCCGCTTGTACACGCCGGAAATCGCCTTGATCTCCGCCCGGTGCCGGCCGAACACCTTTTCGAGCGCCGCGGAGATTTCGCCGACGGTGGCCTTCGCGCGCGCCGCGTCGATGGCGGCGGCGAGCAGATTGCCCTCGCCGCTCGCCGCGCAGCGCGTGAGCGCCGCGAGCGCGGCCTCTACGGCGGCCGGATCGCGCTCCGCCCTCAGCCGTTCGAGCTTGGCGAGTTGGGCCGCGCGGACGGCGGAGTTGTCGACCTTCAAGACTTCGATCGGCGGCTCGTGCTCCGGCCGATACTTGTTGACGCCGATCACCGCCTGCGCGCCCGAGTCGATACGCGCCTGGGCGCGCGCCGCCGCCTCCTCGATGCGCAGCTTCGGGATGCCGGCCTCGATCGCCTTGACCATGCCGCCGAGCGATTCGACCTCCTCGATGTGGCGCAGCGCACGTTTCGCGAGCTCCGCCGTGAGCCGCTCGACATAGAACGATCCGCCCCAGGGGTCGATGATGCGCGTCGTCCCACTCTCGTGCTGGAGGAAGAGCTGGGTGTTGCGGGCGATGCGCGCGGAAAAGTCCGTCGGCAGAGCGAGCGCCTCGTCGAGCGCGTTCGTGTGCAGCGACTGCGTGTGCCCCTGCGTCGCCGCCATCGCCTCGACGCAGGTGCGCACGACGTTGTTGAAGACGTCCTGCGCGGCGAGCGACCACCCCGACGTCTGGCAATGTGCGCGCAGCGCGAGCGAGCGCGCATCCTGCGGGTTGAACTGGCGCATCAACTTCGCCCACAGCAGGCGCGCCGCGCGCAGCTTCGCCACCTCCATGAAGAAGTTCATGCCCACGCCCCAGAAGAACGAGAGGCGCGGCGCGAAGCGGTCGATGTCGAGGCCGGCGGCGAGACCGGCGCGCACGTATTCGATGCCGTCGGCGAGCGTGTAGGCGAGCTCGAGATCGGCGGTCGCGCCCGCTTCCTGCATGTGGTAGCCGGAGATCGAGATCGAGTTGAACTTCGGCATCCGCTGCGAGGTGAACGCGAAGATGTCGGAAATGATGCGCAGCGACGGCCCGGGCGGGTAGATGTAGGTGTTGCGCACCATGAACTCTTTGAGGATGTCGTTCTGGATCGTGCCGGCGAGCTTCTCGGGCGGCACGCCCTGCTCCTCGGCGGCGACGATGTAGAGCGCCATCACCGGCAGCACAGCGCCGTTCATCGTCATCGACACGGTCATCTGATCGAGCGGAATGCCCGAGAACAGCGTGCGCATGTCGTAGATCGAATCGACCGCGACGCCGGCCATGCCGACATCGCCGGCGACCCGCGGATGATCCGAGTCGTAGCCGCGATGGGTGGCAAGGTCGAAGGCCACCGAAAGCCCCTTCTGCCCGGCCGCAAGGTTGCGGCGGTAGAAGGCGTTCGACTCCTCCGCCGTCGAGAAGCCCGCGTATTGCCGCACCGTCCACGGCTGCGTGACGTACATGGTCGGATAAGGCCCGCGCAGATAAGGCGGAATGCCGGGCCAGGTGTCGAGGAAATCGAGGCCTTCGGCGTCCTCGCGGCCATAGAGCGGGCGGACGGCGATGCCCTCGGGCGTCGTCCAGTCACCGGCGGCGAAAGACGGGGATGGCAGCGGCACGTCCTCGTAGGCCGTGGTCGCAAAGTTCGGTATCCGGCTCATGCCAAACGTCCCGATTTCTTGCCGCTCGAGCGTCAGCCCCGCCGCTCGCGCGCGCCGCCGCGGAGGATATCATGCGCGGCCTTGAGCGTCGCGAGCGCGTCGCAGCCCGCGTAAACGAAGCTTCCGACCCCGGCCTCCTTCAAGGCGGCCTCCCGCGCGCCCGGCCGCCCCGCGAGGTAAACATGTTCCGCTCCGGCGCGCGCCAGCGCCTGCGCGGCCGCGGCGGCCTCGCGCTCATAGGCCTCATCCGACCCGCACAGGCAGGCGAGCCGGGCGCCCGAGGCCGCAAATTTCGCAACCATGGCCTCGACACCGGCGGTGCCCTCGCCGGCGACCGCCTCGATGCCCCCGGCCTCGAACAGACTGCGGGCGAAGGTCGCGCGCGCGGTGAAATCCGCGGGCGCGCCGAGCGTCGCGAGGAATATGCGCGGCCGCGCGCCAGTCTCGGCCCGCATGCGGTCGGAGGCGTCGCGCAGCGCCTCGAAGGGCTCGGCCAGCCGCATCGGCGCCAGCGGCGCCACGCGGATCGCCGAAGGCGGCGGCGCCTCGGCCGGCGCCGGCGCGCTGTCCAGAACGACGGCGGGCGCCTCCTGAAGATCGGGGAATTCCGTCGTTCCTGTCAGCGGCTCGGTGCGGTGGGCGACGGCGCGCGCGCGGGCGGCGCGAACGGCGGCGACCTTTTCCTGCACCAGACCCGCCGCGAGCACGGCGACCGCCCCGCCTTCGCGCTCGATCTCCTGGAACAGGCTCCAGGCGATTTCGCAAAGCCGGCGCGTCAGATCCTCGACGGCGCCGGAGCCCGCGGCCGGGTCCGCCACCTTGGCGAGGTTCGATTCCTGCGCGAGGACCAGCTGCGTGTTGCGCGCAAGCCGCCGCGCAAAGGAGTCGGGCAAACCGAGCGCCATGGTGAACGGAAGCACGGTGATGGCGTCCGCTCCACCGACCGCGGCCGAGAAGGCCGCCATCGTCGTGCGCAGCATGTTCACGTATGGATCGCGCTGCGTCATCATGCGCCAGGCGGTCTCGGCGGCGATGAAGACGGGCCGCGGCGCAAGGCCGCACGCGGTTTCCACGCGCGCCCACAGCTTTCTCAGCGCGCGAAACTTGGCGATGGTGAGGAACTGGTCCGCGTCGGCGGCGAGCCTGAAGAAGATCATGCCGCGCGCAGCGTCGAGATCGACCCCGCCGGCTTCGAGCGCGCGCAGATAGGCGACCGCGACCGAAAGCGCAAAGGCAAGCTCCTGCGCTTCCGAGCCGCCTGCGGCATGCACCGACCTGGCGTCGGCGGCCGCAAAGGGCCCCTTGAAGCCTTGCCGCGCGAGGCTCGCGACGGTCTCGGCAAAGCGTTGCGCGGCCGCGGGCCAAGCGGCCTCCGCCCAGCCGTTGCGGGCCATCGCGCCGATGGGATCGAGGCCGAAGCGAATTGCGGCGGCGGAAGGTTCCAGCCCGCGGGCTCTCACCAGGCCGGCGAGCGCGCGAGCGGCGGCGTCCCCTTGCGGCGGCAGATCGAGTTCGAGCGCAATTCCGGCCCCGACCGGGATGCCTTCGAGCGCCTGCGCGAGCCCCCCATCGGTCCAGCGCAGGCCCCACCCGTAAGCGCCGACGGCGCCGGGGCAGACGAGCATCAACCCAGTCGCGCCGTTGTCCAGATCCTGCTGCGCCTGCGCCCGGGCGGCCGCAGGGTCCGGATGGTCGATCCGCTGCATGATTCCCCACGGCGCGCCCGGTGGGCGCCCGGCGATGGGCGTTGCGTCCGTGGCGCGCGCGTAGATGGGGCCGATCGGCAGCCCGTCATAGCTCCGCGAAACGAGCGTCTCGAAGGGCCGCCCCTTGAGCACGCCGTCCACGAGCCTGCGCCAGTCATCGCGCGAGGCCGCGGGAAACTCCGCCGCCAGCGCGAGGTTCTCGTCCGATGTCGGGTCCGCCATGACCAAATCGCTTTCGTCCGCCCCGGGCACTTTCCGGCTCCCGGAGGATGCCCACCGGACCGGCGGTCATGTCAACGGGAGGCGCCGTCGGGAAGGCGTTCGATGCCGCGGGTATCCAGGCTCGCGAGCGCCGAGCGGACCGAGCGGCCGGCGATCACGGCGTCGGGACGGATTTCGACGAGCGGGACGAGCACGAAGGCGCGCTCGAACAGGCGCGGATGCGGCAAGGTCAGGCCCGGCTCGTCCACCGCCACGTCGTCGTAGGCGAGAAGGTCGATGTCGAGCGTGCGCGGGCCCCAGCGCGTTTCGGCCTCGCGGCGGCGGCCGAAGGCGCGTTCGACCGCCATCGCCCGATCGAGCAGCGCCCGCGGCGACAATGCGGTCTCGACCGCGACGCACGTATTGAGGAAGGGCGGCTGCGCCTCGAAGCCCCAGGGGGGCGTGCGATAATTCGCGGCGCGCGCAACGAGCCGCACCTCGGCGCCGTCGCAAAGGGCGCGGATGGCGCGGTCGAAGGTCTCCCGCACGTTGCCGAGATTGCCGCCGAGGCCGATCAACGACTCAGTCATGGCGCGAACGCACGAGCGTCACGCCGACATCGGCGAACACCGCCGCGATGGGCGCATGCGGCTTGTGCACCGTGACCCGCAGCCGCTCGATGCGCGGGAAGGTGGAGAGCAGAGCGTCCGCCACCGCGCCCGCGGCCGCCTCGACAAGGCGAAAACGTCGCGCGCGGAAGGCCTTGCTCGCCACTTCGATGAGGTCCGCGTAGGAGATCGTATCGACGAGCTTGTCGGAGTGCGAGGCACGCGACAGATCGAGTTCCAGAACCAGATCGATCAGGAACTGCTGGCCGATGCGGCCTTCGTCGTCGCCGACGCCGTGATAGGCGTGAACCACGAGTCCGGTGACGAAAATGGTGTCGGTCATCGCGCCCGTTCGATCGCCTCGGCCACGCGCAGCGCCTGCACGGTCTCGGCCACGTCGTGGACACGCACGATGGCGGCTCCCGCGCGCACGGCCGCAAGGTTGCCGGCGATCGAGCCGCCGAGCCGCTGGTGAGGTTCCGACGGGCTTACCGCGGCGATGAAGCGCTTGCGCGACAATCCGATCAAAATCGGCAGCCCGAACGATTTGAGACGGTCGAGGCGCGCGATGAGCGCGAGGCTCTGCTCGGGCGTCTTGCCGAATCCGATGCCGGGATCGATCACGATGCGCTCGCGGCGAATGCCCGCGCGCGCCGCGAGTTCCAGGGAGCGGGCGAGAAAGGCCTCGACCTCGGCGAAGATGTCGATCGAGGGGTCGGCCGCCGCGCGATTGTGCATGACGATGAGCCCGGCGTCGTGCTCGGCCACGACCCGCGCCATATCGGGATCGTTCTGGAGGCCCCAGACGTCGTTCACGATCACGGCGCCGGCCGCGAGCGCCTTGGCGGCGACGGTCGCCTTCATGGTGTCGATCGAGATCGGAACGCCGAAGCCCGCGACCGTGCGCAGCACCGGCCCGACCCGCCTCCATTCCTCCTCCGCCGAGATGGGCACGGCCCCGTAGGGCCGCGTCGATTCGCCGCCGACGTCGAGAACGTCCGCCCCGTCGGCCAAAAGCTGCGCGGCATGCTGGGCCGCACGGATCGGATCGACAAAACGTCCGCCGTCGGAGAAGGAATCCGGCGTTACGTTGAGAATGCCCATGACCGCCGGGCGGCCAAGCGCCAGCAGCCGGGTCAACGGATGTTCGGGCGAAGACGGATCGCCCTTGCGCGAGGGGGGAGGCATGTTACCGCAGGCCATGCCCTCTCATAACCGATCTTTGGCGCCGTTTCATTCCGACCGGAACGTGTGTCCCCGTGGAAACGCAGCGTGCGTGCCGCGCACGGCAGCCAGGGGGCTGTGCGCGCGGCGTTCGACCCCGCCCGTGCCGCGACCTCAGTAGCTGATCTTGAGCGGCAGCTTCTTCGCCTCTTCGATCCATCGGTTCACGGCTTTCTGCGAGGGCGGCGTCTTGACGAGACCCCGTGCCTCGTTCGCGGCCTTGATGGCCATCAAGAGACGTTCGCCGTTGCGATGTTGCAGCTCGCGCACGGTGTCGACGCCGGCAAGACGCAAGAGCTCCGCATAGTCGCGCCCCAAACCCTTGATGCGCATCCGGTCGGCCATG
Organism: Variibacter sp.; assembly: GCA_019689555.1. GTDB lineage: Bacteria > Pseudomonadota > Alphaproteobacteria > Rhizobiales > Xanthobacteraceae > JADGHE01. Next base: position 26,274 of record JADGHE010000041.1, read on the forward strand.
TTCGCCCATTTCAGCAGCAGCTTCTGGTCGAGCCCGGTGCGGGACGCCAGCGCCTTGCGGCCCTTGGGGTCTTTTGCGGCCTCCAGCAGCTTCTCCGTCGTGCGAATTCCCACGGAACGGAGCAGGGCCAGCGCCCTCTCGTCAATTCCGTCGAGGTTTTTGATGGGATAGGACACGATGCCGCTCCTGAAATAAGGCGTGTCATCCATGTCACGCCGTAGGCTGCGCCCGCGCCCGCGACGGCGCGGCGACCGCCCGTTGAGGGTTCACGCAAACTGGAAAGGTTCGAAGGGAAGGCTGCGGCGCCTTGGCGCGGTCTTGCCGGCCTTTTTCTCCTCAGGGACGCGGCGGCCCGGGACGTGACGGGCCGCGCTCGCCGCTCTCCCAGAGGGCGACCGGCGGAGCCTGGCTGAGGCGACCATGTGCCCGATGAGATCATCCATGCCGGCCTCTCGATCGCAGATCCGCCGTCTGACGTTCATTCTGTACGCCGATCGCCCGGAAAACAAGCGCGCGGCGCCCCGTGCGCACAAGGGCCTGCGCCGCTTTCGCGGCGGCCTCTGCGCCGCCAATTGCGATCGTGCGAAGCTGTCACCCGTAGAATCCCTGCGCGGCCGCCAGTATAAGACCGCAGGACGAGAGCGCGCCGCGGAACGGCGCCCCCCAAGGGGAGACCGCGACCCCATGGCAGATACGGATCAGGCCGACAGGATTTTCGTCGGCAAGAGCTCCAAACCCGAATACCTCGCGCTGCGCTTCGGCAACCGCCACGGCCTGGTGACGGGCGCGACCGGCACCGGCAAGACGGTGACGCTGCAGGTCCTGGCCGAGGGCTTCTCGCGCGCCGGCGTGCCGGTCTTCGCGGCCGACATCAAAGGCGATCTGTCGGGCATCGCCGCGGTCGGCGAGCCGCGCGAAGCCTTCGTCGCCCGCGCGCGGGAGCTCGGCTTCGAGTACCAGCCGGACGAGTTTCCCGTGATGTTTTGGGACCTGTTCGGCGAACAGGGGCATCCCGTGCGCGCCACCATCTCCGAGATGGGGCCGCTGCTGCTTGCCCGCCTGATGGACCTCAACGAGACTCAGGAGGGCGTTCTCAACATCGCCTTCCGCATCGCGGATGAAGAAGGGCTGCTGCTGCTCGACCTCAAGGACCTGCGCGCCATACTCGGCTTCGTCGCAGAGAACGCCGCGAAGCTGACGACGACCTACGGCAACGTCTCCAAGCCCACGATCGGCACCATCCAGCGCCGGCTTCTCGTGCTCGAGAACCAGGGGGGCGCGCACTTCTTCGGCGAGCCGGCCCTCGCGCTGAACGACTTCATGCGCACGGACCGCGACGGGCGCGGATTCATCAACATTCTCGCCGCCGACAAGCTGATGGAGAACCCGCGGCTCTATGCGACCTTCCTGCTCTGGCTCCTGTCGGAGCTGTTCGAGGAGCTGCCGGAGGTCGGCGATCTCGACAAGCCGAAGCTCGTGTTCTTCTTCGACGAGGCCCACCTGCTCTTCAACGACGCGCCCAAGGCGCTCCTGGACAAGATCGAGCAGGTGGTGCGTCTCATCCGCTCGAAGGGCGTCGGCGTGTTCTTCGTCACGCAAAATCCGCTGGACGTGCCCGACAAGGTGCTCGCGCAGCTCGGCAACCGCATCCAGCACGCGCTGCGCGCCTTCACCCCACGCGATCAGAAGGCGGTCCGCGCCGCCGCCGAGACCTTCCGGCAGAACCCGCGGATCAATACGGCGCAGGCGATCACCGAGCTCGGCAAGGGCGAGGCGTTGGTCTCCTTCCTCGAAGGCAACGGCACGCCCTCGATGGTCGAGCGCACGCTGATCCGCCCGCCGAGCGCGCGCGTCGGGCCCATCGCGCCGGAAGAGCGCAGAAGCGTCATCTCGCGCAGCCCCGTGAAAGGAAAATACGACCAGCCCGTGGACGCCGAATCTGCCTACGAGCAGCTGCAGAAGCGGGTGGCGGAAAAGGCCCAGCCGGGGCCGGAGGCGGGCACCGCCGAGGCCGCGGAGGCGGGAGGCCTTCTCGGTCATCTCGGCGGCGTTCTCGGCACGATCTTCGGCACGCCGCGCAAGCGCGGCGAACGCCTCACGCCCACGCAGGCCATCGCCCGCGAGGTCACGCGGACCGTCGCGAACCGCGTCGCCGGACAGATCGCCGCGGACATCGGCAAATCCCTCGGCGGATCGCTCGGCGGATCGGTCGGCCGCGCCATCATTCGCGGAACGCTGGGCGGCATCCTGCGCCGCTGATCATGCGCGCTTCCCCTCCCGCCGCATTCCGCACGCCTACGACGAGGACACAATCATGAAAGCGCCGCTGCGATGCCTTCCCGCGGTTCTCGATCGGATCGACGCCGACCTCGATCAAAGCCTCGAGCGGCTGTTCGCGTTTCTGCGCATTCCCTCGATCTCGACCGATCCCGCCTATGCGGCGCATTGTCGGGCAGCGGCCGAACACCTCGCACAAGACCTCGCCTCGATCGGCTTGGCGGCGGAGGTGCGGCCGACCGCGGGGCACCCGATCGTGATCGGCAAGGGGGCGAATGGCGGCGGCCCCTCGGTGCTGTTCTATGGCCACTACGACGTGCAGCCGGTCGATCCCCTGGAGCTGTGGGACACCCCGCCCTTCGAGCCGCGCATCGAGACGATCGACGGCGGCCGCAAGGTGATCCGCGGGCGCGGCGCCTGCGACGACAAGGGCCAGCTCATGACCTTCGTCGAGGCCTGCCGCGCCTGGAAGGCGGTGACGGGCACCCTGCCGCTTTCCATCACCATGATGATCGAGGGCGAGGAGGAGTGCGGATCGAAGAACCTCTTTTCCTTCGTCCGCGACAACGCGGACGAGCTGCGGCGCGCACTCGCGCTCGTCTGCGACACCGGCATGTGGGACGCGCAGACGCCGGCGGTCACCACGTCCCTGCGCGGCCTGCTCTACGAGGAGGTGCGCATCCGCTGCGCCGACCGCGACCTGCACTCGGGCCTGTTCGGCGGCGCCGCCGCAAACCCCATCCGCGTGCTGGCAAAAATCATCGCCGACCTGCACGACGCGCAGGGGCGCGTCACCCTTCCCGGCTTTTACGACGGCGTGCGCGAGCTGCCGCCCGACATCAAGGCCGACCTCGACGCGCTCAAGCTCACGCCCGAAAGCTTCCTCGGGCCCGTGGGCCTGCGCGCGCCCGCGGGCGAAAAGGATCGCAGCCTCATCGAGCAGATCTCCACCCGCCCGACCTGCGACGCCAACGGCATCATCGGCGGCTACACCGGCGAGGGCGCGAAGACCGTGATCCCGGCGGAGGCCTCGGCGAAAATCTCGTTCCGCCTCGTCGGCGACCAGGACCCCAAAAAGATCCGCGAAGCCTTCCACGCCTTCGTGCGCGCGCGCCTGCCGTCCGACGCCTCGGTTTCGTTCGAGAACCATGCGTTGAGCCCCGCGATCCAGCTCTCCTACGACAGCCCGATCCTGGCGAAGGCGCGCGCCGCGCTCACCGAGGAATGGGGGCGCAAGGCAGTGACCATCGGATCCGGCGGGTCGATCCCCATCGTGGGCGACTTCAAGCGGGTGCTCGGCATGGATTCCCTCTTGGTCGGCTTCGGTCTCGACGACGACCGCGTGCACGCACCGAACGAGAAGTACGATCTCGCCTCGTTCCACAAGGGCATTCGGAGCTGGGCGCGCATTCTCGCTGCTCTGGCCGCTGAGTGACGGGGGCGAGCCCCGTCGGGGAGCAACGGATGGCAAGGCTCGGCGAATGGTCCAAGACCTGGACCTATTTCGAGGGCGACTGGCACGCGGGCAACGTGCCTTTGCTGGGCCCGCGCACGCACGGCGCCTGGCTCGGATCGGTCGTGTTCGACGGCGCCCGCGCCTTCGAGGGCGTAACGCCGGATATTGCGCTGCATTGTGCGCGGGTGAACGAATCCGCGCGCAGGCTCTGGCTCAAGCCCGACGTGCCGGTGGACACCTGGCTCGCGCTCGTCGCCGACGGCCTTGCGCGCTTCGACCGCAATGCCGAGCTCTACATCCGCCCGATGTACTGGGCCGAGCAGGGCGGCCCCGGCGCCGTGCCGCCGGACCCCGACTCCACGCGCTTCTGCCTGTGCATGTATGAGGCGCCGCTGCCGAAGCCGGGCGGCACGACGGTCACGCTGTCGCGCTTTCGCCGGCCGACGCTCGAGACCATGCCGGTGGACGCGAAGGCCGCCTGCCTTTACCCCAACAACGGCCGCGCCCTGATGGAGGCGGCCGCGCTCGGCTTCGACAACTGCCTCATGTACGACATGCTCGGCAACGTCGCCGAGCTCGCGACCGCCAACGTCTTCATGGCCAAGGGCGGCGTCGTCTACACGCCGGCGCCGAACGGCACCTTCCTCGCCGGCATCACGCGGGGACGCGTGATCGCGCTCTTGCGCGAGGCCGGCGTGACGATCGTGGAATGCGCACTGCGCTACGAGGACTTCCTGAACGCCGACGAAATCTTTTCGACTGGCAATTACGGCAAGGTGATGCCGATCATCCGCATCGACGACCGTTCGCTCGCGCCCGGACCTTTCTACCGGCAGGCGCGTGCGCTCTACTGGGAGTTCGCGCACAGTTGACGCCGAAGCGCGGCGCGCGCCGCCGCGACCGCCGAACCGAGGACATGCCATGGCTCTGCGCACGCGCCTGACCGACAGATTCAAGCTCGCCCACCCGATCCTCGGCGCGCCCATGGGCTTCGTCGGCGGCGGTCGGCTCGCCGCGGCCGTCAGCCGGGCCGGCGGGCTCGGCCTCATCGGCGGCGGCTATGGCGACGCCGCGTGGCTCGACCACGAATTCGGCGAAGCCGGCAATGCCCGTGTGGGCTGCGGCTTCATCACCTGGTCGCTCGCCAAGAACCCCGCTCTGCTCGACCGCGTTCTGGCACGCGCCCCCGCGGCGCTGATGCTCTCCTTCGGGGCGGTCGCACCGTTCGCCGCGGCGATCAAGGAGGCCGGCGTTCCGCTGATTTGCCAGGCGCAGACGATGGCGCATGCGCGCGAAGCCGTCGCCGCCGGGGCGGACGTGATCGTGGCGCAGGGCGCCGAAGCCGGCGGCCACGGCGCAAGCCGCGCCGCGCTGACGCTGGTGCCGGAGATCGCCGATTATCTGGCCGAGGCCGCGCCCGATACGCTTCTCGTCGCCGCCGGCGGCATCGCCGACGGCCGCGGGCTTGCCGCCGCCTTGATGCTCGGCGCCGACGGCGTGCTCATCGGCACCCGTCTCGTCGCAAGCTCGGAGGCGCTGGTGCGCCCCGAAGTGCGCGATGCGATCGTTGGGGCGGACGGCGACGCCACGCTCCGCACGAGCGTGGTGGACGTCGTGCGCAGCCTTGAATGGCCGCCGCCCTTCAGCGGCCGCGTTCTCAAGACCCGCTTCGTCATGGACTGGCACGGACGCGAGCAGGCGCTGGCCGAGCCGGCGACGCTTGCGCGCGAGAACGCGCGCTACCGCGAGGCCTTCGCGGCGGGAGATGTCGACAACACCGGCATCTTCGCCGGCGAGGCCGCGGGCCTCATTCACGACGTGAAGCCCGCCGGCGAGATCGTCGCGCGCCTGTCCGCGGAAGCCGAACGCCTGCTCGGCCAAGCGCACGCCTTCGTGAGCGCGTGACGACGCGAATCCGCACGGCCTCGGCGCGTGGGTGTCTCGACGCAAAGCCGCGGCCTATGGCGGCGGCATCGTCAGCAGCGAGGGAACGGAACGCCCGCGAAGATCGTAGGCGCGCGCGAACACCACGCCTTCCCGGCGCACCTCGGCGATGAGGGGCGCGTCAAGCTGCCGGCAATAGAACACGCCGAGCATGAGCGCGAAATCCGCGCCCCGACTGTCCCAGGTGAGCTCGAACCGCGGCCCGAGCGCGACCCGCGCCGGCGGGTGCGGACCGCAGACGGCGATCGTCCATCGCTTTCCGTCGGGCGGCGCGGCGCCGTGGGCGGGGCGCCCCCCCCCCCCCCCCAACCCCGCCGCCCCCCCCCAAAAACCCCCCAA
>JADGHE010000008.1 GCA_019689555.1 Variibacter sp.
GCCCCGGCCCACCCGGACATGCGATGAAGGCGCTCTTTCTCGACTGCAACGAACAGCTCGGGCCGATCTTCGCGCGCGTGCTGCGGCCCGACGACCCGGCGATCGCCGTCAACTACGAGCCCTACGACCGCGCCGCGGTGCCGCGCCTGCTGGCCGGCTACGAGATCTGCCTCAACGACCACTCCTATCTGCCGACCGAGGTCGTGGCCCAGTGTCCGGCCTTGCGGCACATCGTCTTCCTCGGCACCGGGGCGGCGAGCTACATGGACATCGCGGCCCTGAACCGGCGCGGCATCACCGTGCACACGATCAAGGGCTATGGCGACACCGCCGTCGCCGAGCACACGATCGCGCTGATGTTCGCGGCCGCCCGTGACATCGCCCGCATGGACCGCGACATCCGCGGCGGCGCCTGGCGCACGCGCGAGGGCGTGCAGCTTCTCGGCAAGACGCTCGGCGTGATCGGCCTCGGCGGAATCGGCCGCGAGGTTGTCCGCATTGCGGCCGGCCTCGGCATGAAGGTGCTGGCCTGGAACCGCACGCCCGTCGCGGCGGCGCCGGCCACGCTCGCGCCGCTCGAAGAGGTGCTGGCGCAGGCCGACGTCCTCTCCCTGCACCTCGTCTTGAACGACGAGACCCGCAATTTCCTCGACGCGGAGCGCCTGGCGAAGCTGAAGCCGGGCTGCATTCTGGTCAATACCGCGCGCGGCGCGCTGGTCGACGAGAAGGCCCTCCTCGCGGCGCTCGAAAGCGGCCGGATTCGCCATGCCGCGCTCGATGTGTATCATGCCGAGCCCCTCAAGCCCGACCATCCCCTCGCACGGCTGCCGAACGTCACGCTGAGCGCCCACAGCGCCTTCCGCACGCAGGAGGCGTCGGAGACGCTATTGCGGCGCGGCATCGACATCGTGCGGCGGATCGTGGAAGAAGAGGGGCGTGCGACGCACGTCCGCAAAGAGCAAGGAGAATGCCATGGACATTAAGGTCGATCGGAAAGCGATCGAAGAAGCCTCCAAGAAGCTGTGCAACTGGGGCAAGTGGGGCAAGGACGACCAGATCGGCACGCTCAACTACGTGACGCCCGAGGATATCGTGCGGGCCGCCTCGCTCATCCGCAAGGGCAAGGTATTCGCCCTCGGCATCCCGCTCGACCAGAACGGCCCGCAGACCGGCCTGTTCGGCGGTCGGTTCAACCCGATCCACCAGATGCTCGCCACGGGCACCGACGCGGTGGCCGGCCGGCAGGACTGGAACAAGATCCGCTACGCCGACGACACGCTCAACCTCTGCGTCCAGGGCGCGACCCACTGGGACGCGCTCGGCCACGTCTTCTACGAGGACAAGGCCTATAACGGCTTCGACGCGAAGCTGATCGACTCGCGGGGCCTGCACGTGCTCGGCATCGAGCATTCGCGCAACAAGATGGTCGGCCGCGGCGTGCTTCTCGACGTCGCCCGCTTCAAGGGCGTCGAGTATCTCGAGGACGGCTACGGCATCTCCAACGAGGAGCTCGACCAGTGCGCCCGCGCGCAGAACGTCGAGATCCGCCGGGGCGACTTCGTCATCATCCGCACCGGGCAGATGGAGCGCTGCCTCAAGGAGAAGAACTGGGGCGGCTATGCCGGCGGCGACGCGCCGGGCGTGAAGTTCGAGAACTGCTACTGGTGCCACGAGAAGCAGATCGCCGCGATCTGCTCCGACACCTGGGGTGTCGAGGTGCGGCCGAACGAGACCACCGAGGCGAACCAGCCCTGGCACTGGGTCGTGATTCCCGCCATGGGTCTGTGCATGGGCGAGATCTTCTACCTGAAGGAGCTGGCCGAGGATTGCGCCAACGACAAGGTCTACGAGTTCTTCTTCTGCGGCCCGCCGCTGATCATCACCGGCGGCACCGGCTCGCCCATCAATCCGCAGGCGATTAAGTAAGAAGTAACGATCTCGGACCCAGAGCCGTGCCCGGACGGGCGGACGCCCGGTGAACGCCGCGGCCGCGCAGGCCGCGATCGCCGCGTTTGCCGGAGCGTCCGCCGCGGGCGACGACGGCATGGAAAGTGACTGGAGGAGGACAGGGCCATGGCTCGCTACTTGAAGCGGGGGATGGACGCGAGCGCGATCGAGGCGGCGGACGCCAAGGTGCGCGCGACAGTCGAGCAGATTCTCGACGATGTGACGAAGCGCGGCGACGCCGCCATCCGCGAACTGTCGGAGAAGTTCGACAACTGGTCGCCGGAAAGCTTCCGTCTCAGCGAGAAGGAGATCGAGCGCGCCATCGCCCAGGTCAGCAAGCGCGACCTCGACGACATTCGCTTTGCGCAAGCCCAGGTGCGCAACTTCGCGCAGAAGCAGCTCGAGACGATGCACGATCTCGAAGTGGAGACGCTGCCGGGCGTCGTCCTGGGCCACCGGCACATCCCGGTGAACGCGATCGGATGCTACGTGCCGGGCGGCCGCTACCCGATGGTCGCCTCCGCGCACATGTCGATCGTCACGGCGCGCGTCGCCGGCGTGAAGCGCATCATCGCCTGCGCGCCGCCCTACAAGGGCGGGCCGCATCCGGCGATCGTCGCCGCGATGCATTTCGGCGGCGCCGACGAGATCTACGTGCTGGGCGGCGTGCAGGCCGTGGCCATGATGGCGCTCGGCACCGATTCGGTGGCGCCCGTGGACATGATCGTCGGCCCCGGCAACGCCTATGTGGCGGAGGCCAAGCGCCAGCTGTTCGGCCGTGTCGGCATCGACCTGCTCGCCGGCCCGACCGAAACGCTCGTCATCGCCGACGAGACGGTCGACGGCGAGATGTGCGCGACCGACCTGCTCGGCCAGGCCGAGCACGGACCCACCTCGCCCGCCGTGCTCCTCACCAATTCGGAAAAGCTCGCCCGCGAGACCATGGCGGAGGTGGAGCGGCTCTTGAAGATCCTGCCCACCGCCGACGCCGCGCGGAAGGCGTGGGAGGACTACGGCGAGGTCATCGTCTGCGACAGCTACGAGGAGATGGTGCGCGAGGCCGACCGCATCGCCTCCGAACACGTGCAGGTGATGACGCGCGACCCCGACTACTTCCTCAACAACATGCGGAACTACGGCGCGCTCTTCCTCGGCCCGCGCACCAACGTCGCCTACGGCGACAAGGTGATCGGCACGAACCACACGCTGCCGACCAAGAAGGCGGCGCGCTACACGGGCGGGCTGTGGGTCGGCAAGTTCCTGAAGACCTGCACCTACCAGAAGGTGCTGACCGACGAAGCGAGCGCCCTGATCGGCGAATACTGCTCGCGCCTTTGCGTGCTCGAAGGCTTCCTCGGTCACGCCGAGCAGGCCAACATCCGCGTGCGGCGCTACGGCGGCCGCAACGTCCCCTACGCCGCGGCGGCCGAGTAGGGCCGCAGCCGGCGGCGCGAGCTTTTTCGCGCCGTGCGGCCCCCGGCCCGGTCCGGCACGCTGGGCCGGGCGAGGAGCGCGCCGCGCCCGCGGAGCGCTCTTGCCCCTCGTTCCGTGCCTGGCGGGAGCCGGCGCCGCCGCGCACCGTGACAGTGAAAAGCGCATGGGCGTTGAAGTGACACGCATGGACCTTCCCACCACCCCCTCCTTCCGACTCGACGGCAAGCGCGCGCTGGTGACCGGCGCCGGCCGCGGGCTCGGCCAAGCCTTCGCGGCGGCGCTGGCGGAGGCCGGCGCGCATGTGACGCTTGCGGCGCGCAGCCGCGACGAGATCGAGACGGTCGCCGCCGAGCTGCGCCGCCGCGGCCTTGCGGCCGAGGCGCTCCCTCTCGACGTGACCGACCTCGAAGCGGTGCGCGCCGCGATCACGGCGGCCGCCCCCTTCCACATCCTGGTCAACAATGCGGGCACGAACCGGCCCGCCCCGTTCGTCGACGTGAAGGTCGAGGACTTCGACTACGTCTTCAACATCAACGTGCGCGCCGCCTATTTCGTCGCCCAGGCGGTGGCGCGGCGGCTGATCGCCGCCAAGGAGCCGGGTTCGATCATCAACGTGTCGTCGCAGATGGGCCATGTCGGCGGCCCGCGCCGCACCGTCTACTGCGCCACCAAGCACGCGATGGAGGGCTTCACCAAGGCGATGGCGATCGAGCTCGCGCCGTACAACATCCGGGTCAACACGCTCGCGCCGACCTTCATCGAGACGCCGATGACGCGCCCGTTCTTCGCGGACGAGGCCTTCCGCGCCGACACGCTGCGGCGCATCAAGCTCGGGCGGCTCGGCCAGGTCGAGGACCTGATGGGCGCCGTCGTCTTCCTCGCCTCCGACGCCGCGGCGCTGATGACCGGGTCCTCGCTCGTCGTCGACGGCGGCTGGACCGCGGACTGATCGATCCCCCTCCACGCGCCCCGAAGAAGCCCTGTCGTCGAGCCGCGGCGCGATCGGTTAAGCTTGCGCCAGGCGAATCAGCTTTGGAGACGTCTTCTTGACCGCTCCCGCTTCCCGGACCGGCCGGCCGCGCTGCGCGATGGTGCTGGCGGCGGGTCTCGGCACGCGCATGCGGCCGCTCACCGACACGACGCCGAAGCCGCTGGTAAAGGTCGGCGGCAAGGCGCTTCTGGACCATGTGCTCGACCGGCTGGCCGAGGCCGGCGTGGAGCGCGCCGTCGTCAACGTGCACCATCTGGCCGACCAGATCGTGCGCCACGTGGAAAGGCGGCAGCGCCCGCGCGTCGTCGTTTCGGACGAGCGCGAGCAGATTCTCGGCACCGGCGGCGGCATCGTGAAAGCGCTGCCGCTGCTCGGGGACGCGCCCTTCTATCTCGTCAACTCCGACACGATCTGGGTCGAAGGGCCGCGGCCCAATCTTCGGCGCCTCGCCGATGCGTTCTTTCCGACCGAGATGGACGCGCTGCTGCTGCTCGCCGCGACGGCGACCAGCATCGGCTACGAGGGCCGCGGCGATTTCGCGATGGCGCCGGACGGGCGGCTTGCCCCGCGCGCCGAGCACGAGGTCGTCCCCTTTGCCTATGCCGGCGTCGCCATTCTGTCGCCGGCGCTGTTCGCCGGCGCACCTGCGGGCGAATTTCCGTTGACGCGCCTGTTCGCCGCCGCGGCCGAGGCCGGGCGGCTCTATGGGCTGCGGCTCGAAGGCACGTGGATGCATGTCGGGACGCCCGAGGCGATCCGGGCGGCCGAGACGGCGATTCTGACGAGCGCCGTCTAGCCGCGATGGCCGCGCCCCGCCCGCGCGTCTTCACCATACCGCCGTCGGCGCCATTCCTGCCGACCCTCATCTCCGCGCTCGTCGAAGGGCGGCTGGTGCCGGGCTTTCCGGCGGCCGACGATCCGCTCGCGCTCGCCTCCGCCACCATCTATCTGCCGACGCGGCGCGCAGCCCGCGCGGCGCGCGAGATCTTTCTCGACGTCCTCGGCCGCAAGGCCGCCGTGCTGCCGCGCCTTGCCGCCCTGGGCGATATCGACGAGGACGAGCTGATCTTCGCCGAAGCCCGGGGGGCCGCGGCGCTCGATTTGCCGCCGTCGCTCGACGCGCTGGAGCGGCGGCTGCTGCTCGCCACGCTCGTTCTCCAGTGGTCGCGCGCTCCTAAGGTCCGGGGGATCGGCGATACGCCGCTCGTCGCCCGCACGCCGGGAGCGGCGCTCGAGCTCGCCGACGCCCTCGCGCGGCTGATCGACGACATGATCACCCGCGGCGTGCCCTGGGAGCGCCTCGATGGCCTGGTGCCAGACTACGTGGACACCTACTGGCAGCTCACGCTCGAATTCCTCAAGATCGCGCGCACCCTCTGGCCGGCGCTGCTCGCCGAGCGCGGCGCGATCGAGGCGGCCACCCGGCGCGATGCGCTCATCGCCGCCGAGGCGGCCCGCCTCGAAGCCGCGCCGCACGCGCCGGTCGTCGCCGCGGGCTCCACGGCCTCGATGCCGGCGACCGCCGCCCTTCTCGCGGCGATCGCGCGCCTGCCGCGTGGCGCCGTCGTGCTGCCCGGCCTCGACACCCATCTCGACGAGCCCTCGTGGCGGCTGATCGCGGGCGAGCCGCAGGGCGCGGCCGACGGCGCGGCCAACCCCGCCGTCACGCATCCGCAATTCGCCATGCGCGCCTTCCTCGCGCAGCTCCGTCTCGATCGCGAGGCGGTGCAAATCCTCGGCGCGCCGGCCGTGCCCCACCGCGAACGCCTGGTGAGCGAGGCGCTGCGCCCCGCCGCCGCGAGCGAACGCTGGAGCGAAGGGCTTGCGGAGGCCGACGTGGCCGCAGCGCTCGCCCGGGTGAGCGTCATCGAAGCCGCCAACGCCGAGGAAGAGGCGCTCGCGATTGCGGTCGCGCTGCGCGAGGCGGTCGAGGAGCCGGGCCGCACCGCCGCGCTCGTCACGCCCGACCGGGCGCTCGCGCGGCGGGTCAAGGCCGCGCTCGAGCGCTGGCGCGTCGAGGTTGACGATTCGGGCGGCGATGCGCTCGCCGATACGCCCGCCGGCGTGTTTGCGCGGCTCGCCGCGGAAGCGGCCCTCGATGGCCTGCCGCCGGTGACCCTGCTCGCCCTGCTCAAGCATCCGCTGCTGCGGCTCGGCGCGGCGGAGGGAGCGCAGGCGGCGGCGGTCTCGGCGCTCGAACGCGCGGTGCTCCGCGGTCCGCGCCCGCACCGCGGGTCGGAGGGCCTGGCGGCGGCGCTCGCGACGTTCCGCGGCCTGCGGGGCGAGCTGCATCCGCGCGATCCCCGGTCCTGTCTGCGCGACCACGAGCTCGAGGCCGCGGCCGCGCTCGTCGCGCGGCTGCGCGCGGCGCTCGAGCCGCTCGAGAGCCTGACCGGGGAGGCGCGGCCCCTCGCCGAACTCGCCGCCCTTCACCGCGCCGTCCTCGTCGCGCTCGCCGAGTCCGGCGACGGCGGAAGCGCTTTTGCGGGCGAAGACGGGACGGCGGTTCTGGAAGCCCTCGAGGCCATCGCAACGAGCGACGGCGCGCGCGCCTTCGCGGTGGAGCCGCGCGACTATCCCGACGTCTTCCGCCTCGTGGTCGCGGACCGCGCGGTCCGGCGCCGGCCCAATGCCGCCGCGCGCGTGCGCATCTACGGACTCCTCGAAGCGCGGCTGCAGCACGCCGACCGCATCGTGCTCGGCGGACTGACCGAAGGCGTGTGGCCGCCCGAGACGCGCTCCGATCCGTGGCTCAGCCGGCCCATGCGCCAGGAGCTCGGCCTTGATCTTCCCGAGCGGCGCATCGGGCTCACGGCGCACGACTTCGCCCAGGCCCTCGGCGCGCCGGAGGTCGTGCTGAGCCGGCCCGCCAAACTCGGCGGCGCGCCCACGGTGGCCTCCCGCTTCCTCCAGCGGCTGGCCGCGGTTGCCGGCAAGGCGCAATGGGCGGCGGCCTGCGCGCGCGGCGAGCGGTACATCGCCTGGGCGCGCCGCCTCGATCGCAGCGCGCGCGAGAAGCGGATCGCTGCCCCCGCGCCGTGCCCGCCGCTGGCGGCGCGGCCGAAGCGGCTCAGCGTTACCGAGATCGAGGATTGGCTGCGCGACCCCTACACGATCTATGCGCGGCACGTCCTGAAGCTCGCCCCGCTCGATCCGGTGGACACGCCCCCCGGCGCGCGCGACCGCGGCACCGCGATTCACGAAGCCATCGCCACGTTCACGCGGCGGTTCGCGGCAGGCCTGCCGGCCGATCCGTTGGTCGAGCTGATCAAGATCGGCGAGCAGCGCTTCGCGGATCTTTCCGCCTATCCCGAAGCGCGCGCCTTCTGGTGGCCCCGCTTCGAGCGCATCGCCCGCTGGTTCGCCGCGTGGGAGGCTCGGCGCCGAAACAGCCTCGTCGCCGTGCACGCGGAAATTCGCGGCGAGATCGAAATCCCGATGGGGGCGGGGCGCTTCACGCTGGTCGGCCGCGCCGACCGCGTGGAAATCGGCGCCGACGGCCGGGCCGTTCTCGTCGACTACAAGACCGGGCAGGTCGCGAGCGAGCGGCAGGTGCGCGCCGGGCTCGCGCCGCAGCTCACGCTCGAGGCCGCGATCCTGCGGCGTGGCGGCTTCCCGGAGATTCCCTCGGGCATTTCGGTCGCAAGCCTCGCCTATGTCCAGCTCAAGGGGGGCGAGCCGGCGGGGCGCGACATCGCGATCGTCTTCCGCGACAGCACGGTGGACGAGGAGGCCGACAAGGCGCTCGCGCGCCTCGGCGCCGTCGTCGCGCGGTTCGCCGACGAAAAGACCCCTTACCGCTCGCTCGTCACCTCGATGTGGAGCACGCGCTACGGCGTCTACGACCACCTCGCCCGCGTGAAGGAGTGGTCCGCGACCGGCGGCGAAGCCGACAACGGAGCGCCCGCATGAGCGAGCCCGCGCCCGTTCCGCCCGACGTGACGAAGCGGCAGTTCATGGCCTCCGACCCCGCGGTCTCCGCCTGGGTGTCGGCCAATGCCGGCTCGGGCAAGACCCATGTGCTGACGCAGCGCGTGATCCGCCTGCTGCTCGACGGGGTCGATCCGGCAAAGATCCTCTGCATCACCTTCACCAAGGCGGCCGCCGCCAACATGGCGACGCGGGTCTTCAACACGCTCGCGGGGTGGATCGCGCTCGACGACGAGGCGCTCGATCGGGCAATCGCCGCGATCGAGGGGCGGCGCCCGAGCCCCGCGCGCCGGCTGCGCGCGCGGCGCCTCTTCGCCGAGGCGCTGGAGACGCCCGGGGGCCTCAAGGTGCAGACGATCCACGCCTTCTGCGCGGGGCTGCTGCACCGATTCCCGTTCGAGGCCGACGTGCCTGCCGGCTTCGAGGTGATCGAGGAGCGCGCCGCCGACGAGCTGATCGACCGGCTGCGCCTTGCCGTTCTCGAGGAGGCCGCCGACAGGCCCGACACGCCGCTCGGGCGCGCGCTCGCCGCCGCCATCGTGGCGGCGGCCGATACGACCTTCGCCGCCGTCGTGCGCGAGGCGATCGCACAGCGCGACGCCCTCGCGGCCTGGATCGGCCGCGCCGGCGGCGTGGAGGCCGCGATCGGCGAGCTGTCGCGGGCGCTCGGCGTCGCGCCGGACGAGACGATCGAGCGCATCGAGGCCGAATTCTTCTCGAGCCCGCATCTGCCGGAGAGCGCCTGGCCCGAAGTGATGGCGGCGCTCGCGACGGGCTCGCCGCGCGACCAGGACCAGGTCGCGCGTCTGCGCGCTGCGCAGACGCAGACGGGATCGGCGCGGCTCGACGCCTATCTCCAGGTGTTCTGCACGACGGCGCTCGAGCCGCGCGCGGCCCTCGTCACCAAGAAGATCGCGGAGGCCCGCCCGGATCTCGCCGAGCGGCTCAAGGCCGAACAGCGCCGCGTCTGCGATCTGCTCGACCGGCGGCGCGCGGCGCGCCTGCGCGACCGCACCGCGGCGCTGGTGACGATCGCGGATGCCGTGCTTGCGCGCTACCGCGCCGAGAAGGAGCGGGCCGGCCTGCTCGATTACGACGATCTGATCGACAAGACGCTCGCGCTGCTCTCGCGCGAGGGCTCGGCCGCCTGGGTCATGTACAAGCTCGACCTCGGCATCGACCACGTGCTCATCGACGAGGCGCAGGACACGAGCGCCAAGCAGTGGGAGGTGATCGAGAGGCTCACCGCGGAGTTCACCGCCGGCGAGGGCGCGCGCGCCGGCGTGCGCCGCAGCATCTTCGCGGTCGGCGACGAGAAGCAGTCGATCTACTCCTTCCAGGGCGCAGCGCCCCACCGCTTCGACGAGATGCGGCGCCATTTCCGCTCCGCCCATGCGGCGAGCGGCCTGGCTTTCGAAGAAATCCCGTTCCTCGCCTCGTTCCGCTCCGCTCCCGACGTGCTGGCGGCGGTGGACAGGGTGTTCGCCCGGCCGGAGGCCTTCGCCGGCCTTGCCGCCGATCCGGTGCCGACCGTCCACGAGGCGGTGCGCCGCACCGCGCCCGGCTGGGTCGAGATCTGGCCGCTCGTCGAGCCCGAGGAGAGGCCGCCCGTCGAGCCGTGGGATGCGCCCTTCGACGCCACGTCGGAGCAGAGTCCGCGCGTGAAGCTCGCGCGCCGGATCGCCGCCACGATCGACGGCTGGCTGAAACGCGGGGACATCGTGGCGGCCACCGGCGCGCCGATCCGGCCCGGCGACATTCTGGTGCTGGTGCGTCAGCGCGGCCCGCTGTTCGAGGCCATCATCCGCGCGCTCAAGGACGCCAAGGTGGAGGTCGCGGGCGCCGACCGCATGATCCTCACCGAGCACATCGCCGTCATGGATCTGATGTCGCTCGCCGACGCGCTCTTGCTGCCGGAGGACGATCTCGCGCTCGCCGAGGCGCTCAAGAGCCCGCTCTTCGGCTTCGACGACGAGCAGCTCTTTGCGCTCGCTCACGGGCGCGAGGGCTCCCTGCGCGCCGCGCTGCGGCAGCAGGCGGCCGGAAACCCGGCCTTCGCCGAGGCGGCGCAAGCGCTCGACGCGCTGGCCGAGGCGGCACGGCGCGAGACGCCCTTCGCCTTCTATGCGCGCCTGCTGGGCGCCGGCGGCGGGCGGCGGAAAATGCTGGCGCGGCTCGGGCCCGAAGCGGCCGACGCGCTCGACGAATTTTTGGCGCTCGCGCTCGAATATGAGAGGCGCCACACCCCCTCGCTGCAAGGCTTTGTCGGCTGGCTCAGGGCGACGACGCCGGAAGTGAAGCGCGACATGGACATCGTGCGCGACGAAGTGCGCGTGATGACCGTTCACGGCGCGAAGGGCCTGGAGGCGCCGGTGGTCATCCTCGCCGACACGACGACGCGGCCCGAGGGCCCGCGCGATCCTTCGCTCTTGACCCTCGGGGCGCGCGATGGCGACGCGCGGGAAGGGCCGCCCTTCGTCTGGGCGGGCGCGAAGCAGGACGACGTCGCCGCGGTGAAGGAGGCGCGCGCCGCCGCGCGCAAAGCCGCGGAGGACGAACACCGCCGCCTGCTCTATGTCGCGATGACGCGCGCCGCCGACCGGCTGATCGTTTGCGGCGCGCGCGGAGCCGACAAGCCGCCGGAGGGGTGCTGGTACCGGCTCGTCGCCGATGCACTGGTGCCCGAGGCCCAGGAGGTGCCGGCCGAGTTCGGTTCCGGGCAGGTGTGGCGCTGGCAGAAATTCGAGCCCGCGCCGATGCCGGCGCCGGCGCCGTCCGGGGAGAGGGAGACGGCGCCCGAGCCCCTTCCGCCCTGGCTCGCGCAGGCGGCGGCGCCGCCGGCTGGAGGGCCACGAATCGTCAGGCCTTCGACCGCGCCGGAATGGGATGCGGCCGCGCCCTCCTCGGACCCGGCGCCGCGGGCGCCGGAGACCGCGCTTGCGCTTCAGCGCGGGCGGCTTTTGCACCGGCTGTTGCAGGCCCTGCCGGAGATTTCGCCCGAGCGCCGCGCGGAGGCTGCCCGCCGGTTCCTCGCGCACGCCAGGCCCGCGCTCGACGACGAGGCGCGCGAGCGCGCCGTCGCCGAGGCCCTCGCCGTGCTCGAGGACCCCGCCTTCGCCCCCTTGTTTGCGCCCGGCAGCCGCGCCGAGGTGCCGGTGGTGGGGCGAATCGCCGGCGCGGACGGGGAGCCGATCTTCGTGTCCGCCCAGATCGACCGGCTCGCCGTTTCAGCCGATGAAATCCTCGTCGGGGACTTCAAGACCGACCGCGCGCCGCCGCGGCGGAGCGAGGACATCCCTTTCGCCTATCGCCGCCAGCTCGCGCTCTACCGGGCGGTCTTGAACCAGCTCTATCCAGAGCGGCCGGTGCGCGCCGCCTTGATCTTCACGCAGACGCCGCAGCTCCTCGAGGTGCCGGGGCCGCTGCTCGACGCCGCCATGGCGCGCCCCGCGAGCGCGGCTTGACCGCCCGGGTTCGCGTACATAGCTTCCGCCCAGATCGAACCGCGGGCACCGGAGGCGCCGCGGACTGCTTGCCGAAGAGGTGATTCATGAGCGTGGGAAAAGTTTCCGACGCGACGTTCGAGGCCGAGGTCCTGCAGGCCAAGGAGCCGGTCGTCGTCGATTTCTGGGCCGAGTGGTGCGGCCCGTGCCGAATGATCGCGCCTGCGCTCGAGGAGATCGCCGCGTCTCTCGACGGCAAGGTGAAGATCGTCAAACTCAACGTGGACGAGAACCCGGCGACGGCGTCCAAGTACGGGATCATGTCGATCCCGACGCTGATGATGTTCAAGAACGGCGAGCTCGCCTCGCGCCAGATCGGCGCCGCGCCGAAGCAGAAGCTGGAGCAGTGGATCAAGGCGGCGGTCTGACCCTACGCGACCAGCCGCCCCGGAGTTCGACAAGAAGCCGGAGCAGCGGATCTAAGGCGACGGAACCCTTTTGCCTTTGCCCCTTTTGCCTTTGCATCCTGCGGCCGCCGCGAGGCGGCCGTTTCGTTTTCGCGCGCGGCCGCCCCACGGCCTGCCCGTCATCCTTCGAGGCTCGCTGCGCTCGCACCTCAGGATGACGGTGGTTTTTGCGTGGCGCGCGGTCCTCGAAGAGGGTGCGGCGCCCGCCAGGGGATCACACTGGCGGGGTGCCGTTGGCGGCCAGGACCTCTCCGGCCAAATAAAGGGAGCCCGTAATCAGGACGCGCGGCGCGGGCTCGAGGTGGAGCTGGGCGATGCGCGCGAGCGCCTCGGGGACGCTGTTTCGCGCATCGGCAGGGATGCCGACCCGCCGGGCCGCGTCGGCAATGGCCTCCGGGGGGCGGCCCTTCTCCTGCTGCGAGATCGGAACCGCGATCACCCGCCGCGCGAGCCCGGTAAAGTTCTGCAGAAAGCTCTCGACGTCCTTCGTCGCCAGCATGCCCACGACGAGGATGAGCGGGCGCGAGACGCGCTCCTCGAGATCGGCGAGCGCGACCGCGATCGCGTGGCCCGCCGCCGCGTTGTGGCCGCCGTCGAGCCACAGCTCGCTGCCCTCGGGAAGCAGGGACGCGAGATTGCCGCCCGCGAGCCGCTGCATGCGCGCCGGCCAGTCCGCGGCGGCAAGCCCCACCTCGTAGGCGGCAAGCGGCAGCGAGAAGGCGTCGGCCGCCCGCAGCGCCGCAATCGCGAGGCCCGCATTGTCGAACTGGTGGCGGCCGGCGAGCCGCGGCGGCGGAAGATCGAGCAGGCCCGATTCGTCCTGGTAGACGAGCCGGCCGTGCTCCTGGGACACCGTCCAGTGCTGGCCGGCGACCCAGAGGGGCGCGCGCAGGCGCTCGGCCGCGCGCTCGATGACGCTCAAGGCTTCGGCGGGCTGCGGTCCGATCACCGCCGGCACGCGCGCCTTGAGAATGCCGGCCTTTTCGGCCGCGATGCGCGCGAGCGTGTCGCCCAGAAATTCAAAGTGGTCGAGCGAAACCGGCGTGATGACGCTGGCGAGCGGATGGTCAACGACATTGGTCGCGTCGAGCCGGCCGCCCAGCCCGACTTCGAGCAGCAGCACGTCCGCCGGATGGCGCGAGAACAGCAGCAGCCCGGCCGCCGTGGTGATCTCGAAGACGGTGATCGGCTCGTCGCCGTTGATCCGCTCGCATTCCGCGAGCGCATCGGCGAGCTCCGCGTCGCTGGCGAGCGTTCCGGCGAGCCGAAACCGCTCGTTGAAGCGCACGAGATGCGGCGAGGTGTAGACGTGCACGCGCAGCCCCGCGGCTTCCAGAATCGCGCGGATGAACGCGGTGGTCGAGCCCTTGCCGTTGGTGCCGCCGATGTGGATGACCGGGGGGAGCCGGCGCTGCGGGTCGCCGAGCTGCCGCAGGAGGCGCCACATCCGGTCGAGCGACAGGTCGATCTTCTTCGGGTGAAGGGCGAGCAGGCGCGCGAGAATGGCGTCGACCGGGGTCATGGGCCTCACGGGCACCCTGCTTGTCAGCCGGCGGCGGACAGGGCCGCGTTTTCGGCCGCCGGCCCGCCGGCCGCGGAAGCCGGGCGCTCGGCCGACGAAGGCGGCGCCTTGGTGAGCAGCCGACACACCCGCGCCAGCACGGCGCGCAGGTCGTGGCGATGCACCACCATGTCCACCATGCCGTGCGCGCGCAGATATTCGGCGCGCTGGAAGCCCTCGGGCAGCTTCTCGCGAATCGTCTGCTCGATCACGCGCGGGCCCGCGAAGCCGATGAGCGCGCCGGGCTCCGCGATGTGCAGGTCCCCGAGCATCGCATAGGAGGCGGTGACGCCACCGGTCGTCGGGTTGGTCAGCACCACGATGTAGGGCTTGCCGGCGTCGCGCAGCATCTGCACGCCGATGGTGGTGCGGGGCATCTGCATGAGCGAGAGAATGCCCTCCTGCATGCGCGCGCCGCCCGAGCTGACGAAGAGGATGAACGGCGTTCCCCGCTCCACCGCCGTCTCGAAGCCCTTGAGGATCGCCTCGCCGGCCGCCATGCCGAGCGAACCGCCCATGAAGTCGAAATCCTGCACGGCGGCGACGACCGGCAGACCTTCGAGCTTGCCGTAGCCGAGCTTCACCGCGTCGGCGAGCCCGGTCTTGGCGCGCGCATCCTTCAGGCGGTCGGTGTAGCGGCGCTCGTCGCGGAACTTCAGCGGATCGAGGGGAACCTCGGGCAGCGCGATGTCCTCGAAGGCGCCGCCATCGAACAGCGACTTGAGCCGCAGCGCCGCGCTCATGCGCATGTGATAGTTGGAGCCGGGAATGACGAACTGGTTCGCCTCGAGGTCCTTGTAGAACACCATCTGGCCGGTCTCCGGGCATTTCACCCAGAGGTTTTCCGGCACTTCGCGGCGCAGGAACGAGCGGATCTTCGGGCGTACGACGTTGGCGATCCAGTTCATCGACGGCTCCGGTCCGAGTCAAGTCAGCCGGCCTGCATCTGGCCGATAATTGCGGCGACATCAATCCGTTTGCGTGCAGCGCACAAAAAAGATGGCACGCGCGCCCCGGCGCGCCTGCCGGCCGCCGCGCCCATAATCCTGGTCCCCAGGGCGGGCCGCAAACGCGCCTGGGTCACCGATGACGTTCGCTCCACGCCGTCGCCGCGAACCCCGTGGTCGTGGCTCGCGCCTTCGGAAATTAGCTTGACCTATCCTCGACGGAAGCGTGTCACAGGCGATGAAAGTCGTTTAACCTGCCGTGCCAGCCGGATCAGCCTCAACCGATCCGGCCCGCCCATTCCTTCAGGCCCCCTGTGAGCTTCCCGATCCCCTCTGGCAGGCCGAGCGCTGCAGCGTAGCGTCCGGCGAAGGCTAGTTCAGCTTCGCCGTGACGTCCCGGATGCCTTGCACGATGAGGTCGTCGGCGACCTTGCCCTTGGCGCTCTGCGTCAGAATTTCCGTCGCGGCCGCCACCGCGGCGTCGGCGGCGGCCGCGCGCACCTCCGCCAGCGCCTGCACTTCGGCCTGGGCGATCTTCGTTTCCGCCATCTTGGTCCGGCGAGCGACGAATTCCTCCATCTTCGCCTTGCTCTCGGCGGCGTAGCGCTCGGCTTCGGCGCGGGCGCTCGCGATCAGCGCTTCGGCCTCCTTCTCGGCCTCGGCGCGCTTGGCCCGGTAATGGGCGACGAGGCCCTCGGCCTCCTCCCGCAGGCGCTGCGCCTCGTCGAGCTCGGCCTGAATGCGGGCGCGATGGCCGTCAAGGGCGGCGAGGAGCCGCTTGTGCGCGCCCACGGAGAAGAGCACGAGCAGGACGATGACCGCGGCGACCGCAACCCAGAATTCGGCTTCGAACATGGCCGGTTCCTCTAAGGCGCCGCCCGCACGCGCGATGAGCGGCATTCCACTAGTTCACGCGAGCGCGGAACAGGCATCGTCTGCACCCGCTTCGGTCCGCTAGCGGGGCCCTCGTCAGCCCCGCTTGAGCGCGCGGTCCACGGCCTCGGCCACGGTGGCCGCGGGAGGGGCCGTACCGACCAGCCGCTCCACGACCGCGGCGGCGGCCTCGACCGCAACCTCGCGGACGCTGGCCATGGCTGCCGCCTTGGTGGCGGCGATGGACTTCTCGGCCTTGGCGAGGCGCGCGTTGAGGTCCGCTTCGAGCGCCTTGCGCGCCGCCTCGGACTCCGCGAGAAGCCGCTCGCGCGTTTCGTTGGCGATCGCCCGCGCGCGTTTGCGCGCGTCCGCCAGCGCCTTTTCGTAGTCGGCGAGCGCCGCTTCCGCCTCGTTGCGCAGCGCCTGCGCCGCCGAAAGATCGGCCTCGATGCGCTTGCGCCGCGCCTCGAGAATGCCGGCGACGCGCGGCAGCCCCACCTTCGCCATCAGCACGTAGAGCACCACGAAGCTGAGAGCAAGCCAGAAGAGCTGCGAGGGGAAGTGTTCCGCCTGGAACGGCGGGAACGGGGCCGGCCCGTGTCCGCCCGGAGCTTCCGTATGCGCGGTCGTCGGCGTTGCCATTCACTCTACTCCAAGTCTCTTTCGCGCCACGCCCCGCCTCGACCCGGCCCTTCGTCCCGCATCTGCCGATGAACGCGGACGGCCCAAGCCGCGCGCGGAGCCACGCCGCAAAGACAATCGACGCTTAGAGCGCGAACAGCAGCAGCAGCGCGACCAGAAGCGAGAAGATGCCGAGCGCCTCGGTGATCGCGAAGCCGAAGATCAGGTTGCCGAACTGGCCCTGCGCCGCCGACGGATTGCGGATGGCGGCCGAGAGATAGTTGCCGAAGATGACGCCCACGCCCACGCCGGCGAAGCCCATGCCGAGGCAGGCTATACCAGCGCCGATATACTTCGCGGCGATCGGATCCATGTGATTTGCTCCTTTCAAGGGTTGGATCGAGACACGGGCGCGTCAGTGGCCCGGATGGATGGCGTCGTTGAGATAGATGCAGGTCAGGATGGCGAAGACATAGGCCTGCAGGAACGCGACCAAGAGCTCGAGCGCCGTCACCGCCACGGTGAACGCGAGCGGCAGGACCGCGCCGATCCAGCCGCCCACGCCGAGCGCGCCCAGCATGACCACGAAGCCGGCGAACACCTTGAGCGTGATGTGCCCGGCCAGCATGTTGGCAAAAAGACGCACGCTGTGGGAGATCGGCCGCGAAATGAACGACATGACCTCGATGCACACGATCAGCGGCAGAATGTAGACCGGAATGCCGCTCGGCGCGAAGAGCTTCAGGAACTTCACGCCGTGGTGCATGACGCCGGAGACGATGACGGTAAAGAACACGAGCAGCGCGAGCGCCGCCGTGACGACAATGTGGCTCGTCACCGTGAACCCGCCGAGCGGGATCATCCCCAACATGTTCAGGAACAGAACGAACATAAAGATCGAGAACACGAAGGGGAAAAACCGCAAGCCCTCAGGGCCCGCGGTACTGCGGATCATGTCCGCCACGAATTCGTAGGAGAGTTCGGCGAGCGTTTGCGCGCGGCCGGGCACGAGGCTGCGCTTCGCGGTCGCCCCGATCATCAGCAGCGAGATGCCGACGACCGCAATGCCCATGAACAGCGCGGAGTTGGTGAAGGCGATCTCGTGGCCCGCGACCGTGCCAAGCGTGTAGATCTTGGTGATCTGAAACTGATGAATCGGGTCCGCCATGACCTCGGTCGGTCCTCGTCACCTGCAGCCGGCGAGGGCGCCGGCGAACTGAAAGCGCAATCCAAACCCGCGCCGTGACCACTCAGAGCCTGCGCTCCGGAATGACCCCCGCCGAACGCATGACGGTGAGCACGCCGCCGGCAAAGCCGAGCATCACGAGCACGATGAAGCCCCACGGCGATGTGCCGAGCAGGTAATCGAAGCCGAGCCCGATTCCCGCCCCCACGATTACGCCGCCCACCAGCTCGGCAGAAAGCCGCAGCCCACGGGCAAGCCCCGAAACGTCGGAGACTGACCCCGCACCGGGGCCGTTCTTGGCTGCCCGGCCCGCCCGTGCCCGGTCGAGCCGCTCGCCGAGACGCCGGAGCCTCGCGGAGAGAGCGGCCTCATCGGCCGGCGTCCCGTTTCGCTCCCCTCGCTTGCGGGCGCCGTCAGCCATGCCTTCGACACCCGCAAAGCCCGAGAAAACCGAGACGTTTTCGCCGTCCCTGAAAGCCGCGCGGACCATACTGGCGAGGGTATAGCGTGTCAAGAATCCGCGCACGCGGGCGAACGCCCTGAATTTGAATAGAAAATGCGCCCGAGACGAATCGGTCGCAGGTGCGGCCGGGGCGCTTCTTCGCGCGCCGACCGCGGCCGCAGGGCGCCCGCCGCGCGGATGAATCCGAGACCCGCATGCTATGCTTCGGCGGCGGCGGCTGGAGAACCATCCCGATGACCGAGACCATCGACTACTTCTATTCGCTCGCCTCTCCCTGGGCTTATATAGGCCACGCGCCCTTCATGGACATGGTCCGGCGGCACGGCCTTGCGGTTCGGCACAAGCCGGTCCCGCTCGGCAAGGTGTTTGCCGAGACCGGCGGCCTGCCGCTCAGCAAGCGCGCGCCGGCGCGGCAGCGCTACCGCATTCTCGAACTGCAGCGCTGGCGCGAGAAGCGGGGCCTCAAATTCCATCTGCGGCCGAAGAACTGGCCATTCGACGCAACGCTTGCCGATTGCTTCGTCATCGCCATGCTGCAGGCCGGGCACGACCCCGACCGGTTTCTCCGCCGCGCCTTCGCGGCCGTGTGGGAGGACGAAATGTCGCTGGCCGACGAAGCCTCCCTGCTCAAGGTTGCGGCCGCCGCGGGCGTGCCGGACGCGGCGCGGCTGCTCGACGCCGCCAAAGGCGACGAGGCGCGCGCGACCTACGAAGCCAACTACCGCGACGCGCTCGCCGTCGACGCCTTCGGCTCGCCCGTTTATGTGCGCGACGGCGAGCCGTTCTGGGGGCAGGATCGTCTCGACCTGCTCGAGGAAGCGGTGAAGTCCGGCCGGCCGGGCTATCGGTCGGACGCGGCCTAGCCGCGAAAGTCTGCGCCCGCGCCTGCCCGCGCCCCCGCGCGATGCGGGAAAACGGCTGGAGAGTCGCCATGACCGGGCTTGCCGACCTCTATCCCGGCTTCGAGTCGCGCTGGATCGACACGTCCGCCGGCCGCATCTTCGCCCGCGTCGGCGGGTCGGGCGCGCCGCTCCTGCTGCTGCACGGCTATCCGCAGACGAACGTGATGTGGCACCGTGTCGCGCCGACCCTGGCGGCGCGCTGCACGCTCGTGATCGCCGATCTGCCCGGCTACGGCTGGTCCGTCGCGCCGCGCTCCGATGCGGCGCACACGCCCTATACCAAGCGCGCCATGGCCGCCGCGATGGTGGACGTGATGGAAGCGCTCGGCTTCGTGCATTTCGGCGTGGCGGGCCACGATCGCGGCGGGCGCGTCGGCTATCGTCTCGCGCTCGACCATCCCGGCCGGGTCGACAGGCTCGCCGTGCTCGACATCGTGCCGACTTACGCCATGTGGTCGCGCATGGACAGAGCGATGGCGCTGCGGGTTTGGCACTGGCCGTTCCTGGCGCAGCCCGAACCGCTGCCGGAGACGCTCATCGGCAAGGCGCCGGTCGAGTTCTGGAACTGGCTCGCCGCGAGCTGGACCAAGAGCAGGAACCTGTCCTGCTTCGATCCGCGCGCGCTTGCGCATTATCACGCCTTCTTCCAGGACCCGACGCGCATCCACGCAACCTGTGAGGACTACCGCGCCGGCGCAGCCGCGGACTTCGCCCACGACGAGGAAGACCGGCAGGCCGGCGCGAGCATCGCCTGTCCCGTGTTGACGCTGTGGGGTGGTGCCGGCATTCCGGGCGCGGCCACGGAACCGCTCGCGATCTGGCGCGAATGGGCGCGCGATGTGCGCGGGCAGGGGATCGATTCCGGCCACTTCCTGTGCGAGGAAAATCCCGAGGCGACCGCCGAGGCGTTGCTGGAGTTCTTCGGCGCGGGTTAAACCAATGACCAGGTGAAAGCCGGGACGGCCGTCATGAATGCGCTTGATCGCCAGGCCATGTATTCCGGGACCAAGGAGGTCTCGCCCGCCTTGCGCTTCGATACGGCGCGGCTCGAAGCCTATCTGGCCGCGCACGTGCCGGGCTTCGCCGGCCCCCTCACGGTGAGGCAGTTCAAGGGCGGCCAGTCCAACCCGACCTACAAGCTCGAGACGCCCGCGCGCACCTATGTTCTGCGCCGCAAGCCGCCGGGCAAGCTCCTGCCCTCTGCGCACGCGGTCGACCGCGAGTTCCGCGTCATCAGCGCGCTTTCGGCGCAAGGGTTTCCGGTCGCCGCGCCGGTGCTCTATTGCGACGACGACAGCGTGGTCGGCACGCCGTTCTACATCATGAGCCATGTCGAGGGCCGCGTCTTCTGGACGCCGCACATGGAGGGCTCGACGCCGGCCGAGCGCCGCGCCGTCTACGACGCGATGAACGCCACGCTCGCGCGCCTGCACAGCTTCGACCCGGCCGCGATCGGGCTCGGCGATTTCGGCCGCGGCGAGAACTATGTCGCGCGCCAGGTGGCCCGCTGGTCGAAGCAATACCGCGCCTCCGAGACCGAGACGATCGAGGAGATGGAGCGGCTCATGGAGTGGCTGCCCGAGCACCTGCCGCCCCCCGGGCCGGTGCGGCTCGTGCATGGCGACTACCGCCTCGACAACCTCATCGTCGCCCCCGACGCGCCGCAGATCGTCGCCGTGCTCGACTGGGAGCTGTCGACGCTCGGCGACCCGCTCGCCGACTTCACCTACCACCTGATGCAGTGGAACATGCCGCGCTTCGACGGCGCGACGGCTGGCACCGCCTCGCTCGTCGGCCTCGACCTGCCGGCGCTCGGCATTCCGACGCTCGGCGACTATGTGGACGCCTATGTCGCGCGCACCGGGCTCGATCCGCGCCCGCATCTCGACATCTACGCGGCCTACAACTTCTTCCGCCTCGCGGCGATCCTGCAGGGCATCGTCGGGCGCGTGCGCGACGGCACCGCGACCAACGAGAATGCGCCGGCGCGCGCCGCGCTCGTCCGCCCGCTGGCGGAGGTGGGCTGGAGTTACGCGCGGAAGGCAGGGGCGCGGTGAGCGCGGCCTTGCCCGGCGTTCCGTCTCCGCCATCCGCGCGTGAACGCCGCCTGATGCCGCCGCGGGTCTTCGCGTGCGGGCCCGCGCCCGTGTCCGCGCCCCTGCCGTCGTTCTCTCCTCCGAGGGAAAGCGAGGGCGTGCAGGCCTCGAGCGCGGCCCAGCGCGGCTCTCAGGGTCCCGCGGCTCCGGCGCGCGGACTGGCCCTCGTGCTCGGCGGCGGCGGCGCCCGCGGGCTTGCACACATTCCGGTGCTCGAGGCGCTCGACGAGCTCGGCGTCCGCCCCGCCGTCATTTCCGGAAGCTCGATCGGCGCCGTCATCGGCGCCGCCTACGCGGCCGGCATGAGCGGCAAGGAGATTCGGCGGTATGTGGTGGCCCTGCTGCACGACCGCCCTGAAATTCTGCGCCGGCTCGTCGCCGCCCGCGCCGCCTCGCTCGCCGAGCTGTTCTCGGCGCGGTTCGGCAATCCGATGCTGATCGACGCCGAGCAGCTCGTCGCGCTGTTCATGCCCGAGCGGGTGCCGAGGACGTTCGGCGACCTCGCGATCCGGCTCAAGGTGATGACGACGGACCTCTACGCCCGCGCCGAGCGGGTGTTCGAGGAGGGGCCGCTGCGCCCGGCGCTCGCCGCATCGATGGCGGTGCCGGGCCTCGTGCGCCCGGTCGTGATCGACGGCCGGGTGCTCATCGACGGCTCGGCCGTCAACCCGCTGCCGTTCGACATCGTGCGGGACGACGGATATCTCACGCTCGCCGTGGACACGTCGGTCGGCCCCGTGGCGCCGCGCGGGGTTCCCGATCCGTGGGACGCGCTGTTCTCGGCCATCCAGGTGATGGGATACACGATCGTCGCCGCGAAGCTGCGCACCGGGCCGCCCGACATCGTCATCCGCCCGAAGGTCGGGGCCTTCCGGCTGCTCGATTTCCTCCATGTCAGCGCCATTCTGCGCGCGGCCGACCCCGTGAAGGCGGAGGTGAAGGCGCGCCTCGCGCCGTTCATCGCGGCGTAAACCCGCCTGCGCCGCAGATCCAAAGGACGGGCGAAGGGGGGCGTCCGCCCCTTGCGCGGGCCTGCGGCCTTGCCGCCTTCGCCGCGTGCGGAGCGCGCCGGAAAAAGCCCCTTCCGCCGGCGGTTTCCGGCCCCGCGCTTGCGATTCGACGGCGAGAAATCTACTGGCGAAAGGCTTCAGGATCGGTATGGTGCGCGCCGATTGGGCCGCTCACCCGGCCGTGGGCCGCCCCTGTTCCAGGCATTTGAGGGATCGTTCGTGAAAGTCATCGCCAGCTCGCTCCGCAAGGGCAACATCGTCGAACTCGACGGCAAGCTTTATGTCGTCCTCAGCGCGGAAAACATCCACCCCGGCAAGGGCACGCCGGTGACGCAGCTCGACATGCGCCGCCTGTCCGACGGCGTGAAGGTGTCCGAGCGCTTCCGCACGACCGAACAGGTCGAGCGCGCCCATGTGGAGGAACGCGACTTCACGTTCCTGTACAACGACGGCGACGGCTACCACTTCATGAACACCGAGACCTACGATCAGGTGACGGTGCCGGAGGATCTCGTGGGCGAGCAGGCCGCGTATCTTGCGCCCGATATGAAGGTGAAGCTCAGCCTCTACGAGCAGACGCCGGTCGCGATCGAGCTGCCGCAGCGCGTCGTGCTCGAAGTGGTGGAGACGGAGCCGACGGTGAAGGGCCAGACCGCGTCGTCCTCCTACAAGCCGGCCGTACTTTCGAACGGCGTGCGCACGATGGTGCCCCCGCACATCACGCCGGGCACCCGCATCGTGGTGATGACGGCCGACGGCTCCTACGTCGAACGGGCGAAGGATTAGCGCGCCTCCGGCTGAGCAAAATCACAGGCGCGACGGCCGCTACCGCCCGCCGAAGCGGCGCAGCGCGCAGCCCTGCGGGACGGGTCTCTGCTGCTGCGCCGTCACCCTGAGGTGCGCGCGCGGCCTTGCAGGCGCCGCGCCTGCCGCGCCTCCCGCAACGACTTTTTCACGGTTCCGACCGTCGTCCTGCGCGGCTCGCTTCGCCCGTGCCTCGGACGACGGTTTTTACTTCCGCGCGGCCGTGGAGCAATAAAGCCGGCGCGCCGCGCTCTACCGCTCACGGAAGGTGCGCGCGATCTGCTCCTGCAGGGGCTTCAGGAGATAGTCGAGCGGCGTGCGGTCCTGGGTGCGGATGAAGACCTCGGTCGGCATGCCCGGCATCAGGCGCAGATCGCCGAGGCGCTTGGCCTCGCCCGGCCTGAGGTTGATCTGGACGAGGTAGTAGGCCTGGCCCGCGCCGTTCTGGCCCGCCGGCTCGCGCGTGAGGTCCGCGCCGACGCGCGAAACGAAGCCTTCGAGGTCCGGCGTGGTGCGGCGGTTGCCCGCCAGGACGCGGATGCGGACCTCGGCGCCGATCTCGACCTGGTCGATGTCCTGCGGGGCCACCTTGGCCTCGACGACGAGCGCGTCCGTGCGCGGCACGATCTGCATGATCGTCTCGCCCTTGGCGATGACGCCGCCCACCGTGTGCACGGCGAGCTGATGCACGAACCCCGCCTGCGGCGCGCGGATGTCTATGCGGCGCAGCTCGTCCTTCGCCGCGGTCAGGCGCTCCTGCAGTTCGGCGATGCGCGCCTCCGTCTCGCGCAGGTCCTTGAGCACCTCGGTGCGAAAGTCCTGATCGAGCTGCAGGATCTGCAGCTCCGTCTCGGCGATCTTGCCCTTGGCGCGGGCGATCTCGGCGACGAACTGGCCGCGCTCGCCCTGCAGCTTCGCCTGGTCGCGCTGCAGCGCCATGTAGCGGACGATGGTGACGAGGTTCTTCTTGAACAGGTCGACGACGCCCGTCAGCTCGTCCTCGATGAACTTGATCTCCTTCTCCTTCGCCGCCTGCTGGGCGGCGAGCCCGCGCACCTCGTTCTCGGTCTGGGCGATGCGCTCGCGCAGCTGCGAGCGCTGGCCGAGACGGGCCTGGCGGCGGGACTCGAAGAGCCTGCGTTCGCCGGCGATGGCGCTCGCCACGCTCTCATCCCCCTGCCGGCTCAGGAGCTCGTCCGGAAACGCGATGGCGTCCGCCCCGTCACGCTCGGCCATCAGGCGCGCCCGGCGGGCCAGGAACTGATCGAGCTGGGACTGCACGATGCCGAGCGTCGCGCGGGTGAGCGTGTCGTCGAGCCGCACCAGGATCTGGCCGGCCTCCACCTCCTCGCCCTCCTCGACGAAGATCTCGCCGACGATGCCGCCCGAGGCGTGCTGCACGCGCTTGACGTTCGATTCGACGACCACGGTGCCGCCGGCGATGACGGCGCCGGACAGGTGCGTCGCCGCCGCCCAGCTTCCGACCCCGCCGACGGCGAGCGCGATCGCGGCGAGCCCGATGCGGTTGAGCCTGCGGATGGCCTGCCTGGGATCGCGCTGGATGTCGGCCATCGTTGCCTCCTGCCTCTGGCGCGCGTTCAAGCCGCGGACTGCTCGGCCGGCGCGGCGCCCGCCCGCGCGAGAATCCGGCTCAGCACCTCGTCGCGGGGGCCGAAGGCGTGCTGCGCACCGTTGCGCAGCAGCAAGACCTTGTCGCAGACGGAGAGCGCCGCGGCGCGGTGCGCGATCATGATGACGATCGCGCCGCGCGCCTTGGCCTCGACGATCGCGCGCAGAAGCGCGGCTTCGCCCTCGGCGTCGAGATTGGCGTTGGGCTCGTCGAGCACGACGAGGAACGGGTTGCCGAACAGCGCGCGCGCCAACGCGACCCGCTGGCGCTGCCCGGCCGAGAGGATGGTCCCGGAATCGCCGATGCGCGTGTCGTATCCCGCGGGCAGCCGCAGGATCATGTCGTGCGCGCCGGCCGCGCGCGCGGCGGCGATCACCGCTTCGGGGTCGGGGTCGGTCCGCATGCGGGCGATGTTCTCGGCGACGGTGCCGTCGAACAGCTCCACCGCCTGCGACAGATAGCCGACATGCGGGCCGAGCTGCTCCGGCGACCAGTGCTCGAGCGCGGCGCCGTCGATGCGCACCGATCCGCGGGCCGGCCGCCAGGCGCCGACGAGCGCGCGCACGAGCGATGTCTTGCCGGACCCGCTGGGCCCCACGATGCCGAGCGCCTCGCCCGCCTTGAGCCGGAAGTTGACGTTGTTGACGATGATCCTCTGCGTATCGGGCGCCGCGACGACGAGCCGCTCGACGCTGAAGCTGCGGTGCGGCTTCGGCAGCTCGGTCCGTTCCCGCTCGACGCCGACGCGCGCGAGCACGTCCGCGAGCCGGCGCAGGCTGTCGCGCGCGGCGACGAAACCGCGCCAGTTGGTGATCGCCGTCTCGATCGGGGCGAGCGCGCGCCCCATCATGATGGAGGCGGCGATCATCGCCCCCGGCGTCAGCTCCTGGCGGATGACGAGGAAGGCGCCCAGCCCCAGCATCGCCGATTGCAACAGCAGGCGCAGCACGCGCGAGAGGCTGCCGTAGGAGCTGACGATGTCGGACGAACGCTCCACCGAGGCGAGATAGCGCTCGTTGAGCGCCGTCCACCGCTCCGCCATGGCCTCGCCCAGCCCCATGGCGACGATGGTCTCGCTGTTGCGGCGATCCGCCTCCACCGCCGTCGCGCGCTGGCTCGCGCCCTTCTGCACCTCGCGCGAGGGCTGGCGGCTCGCGCGCTCCGTCAACACCGTCGTCGCGACGAGGAGGAGGCCGCCCGCCGAGGCGAGCAGCCCCAGCCAAGGATGAATGAGGTAGCAGATGAACAGAAAGGCCGGCATCCACGGCAGATCGACGATCGCGATCGGCCCGGGACTGGTGAGAAAGGAGCGGATCTGATCGAGGTCCCGCACCGGCTGATGGGCATCGCTCACCTGGCGCGTGAGAATGGCGATGCGCACGACGGCGCGGTGCACCACGGTCCCGAGATGGCGGTCCAAAAGCGCGGCGGCCCGCACCACGATACGGGCGCGGATGAGATCCATCAGCGCCTGGAATCCGTACGCTCCCACCAGGAGACCGGACAGCGCGATGAGGGTGGGAACGCTGTGGCTCGCCAGCACCCGGTCGTAGACCTGGAGCATGTAGATCGGCCCGGCCAGCATCAAAACATTCACCGCGCCGGAGAACACGGCGACGCTCAGGAAAGCGCGCCGGCACTCCCGCAACGCCGCCGCAACGGCCGGATGCGGGGCAGGCCTGGCAGTCACCGCAGGGGGACGCGCCGATCGGTCCATGATCGAAGGGGGTCAGAGCCGTCCGTCCGACCCAATCTACGGCGTCCCATGTGCAACAATCGTGTACGAACTGCTGCAAATTTCATAGTGCCGCCGCAACAGGGTTGCTATCGTACGCAGGTTTCGGCCGGAGCACCGCCGGACCGCGGGATGCAACGCCCGGTTCGTCCCGGCAGAACGGAAACGAACGCCCGAAGGCACGGCCCGTGCGCTGCGCGCCCAAGAAACCCGGGGAGAGGTCGGCCGACGCCTTGCGGCCGGAGGGGCGGGGGCGCGCTCTTCCCGCTTCCACGCCGCCGCGCCACAGTGGCGCCGCACGGCGTTGCGCGGCAACCCAACAGGGGCTAAGCCCAGCGGAACCGAACGGCGCAGAGGCCCGCTGCGATGATCCGCTTTTTGTTTCGCTTCGTCGGCTTTCTGTTTCTCGCCGCCGCCTTCACGGCGCTTTTGTACGACGGCACCAAGACCATCGCGGGTTCGGAAATCTATTACACGCCGCTGGGCGCCACCTGGAACGCGGTGCATTCGACCAGCCTTCAGCTTCTCCAGCCAGCCATCGAACGGCACCTGGCGGTGTGGCTGTGGGACCCGGTGATGCTGAACATCCTCACCGCGCCGACCTGGCTGGTTCTGGGCGTCGTCGGCGCGCTGCTGATTCTGCTCGGCCGCAAGAAGCAGCCGCTCATCGGCTATTCGCGTTGAGGCCCGCCGCGCCGGACGCGGGAGTGCGGACGAGGAACGGCCCGCGCCGCGAACGGCGCAGGGCCGTGCGGCGGTCGCGAACCTGAATTCCCATATGGGAAGCCGCGAACAGGAGGGCCCCCATGTTCATGCTCAAGAAATCGGTTGAAATGCCCCGGCCCGAGGACGCCCTGCCGGGCCGCGATGCACCGATCCCCACGGCAGAGCGGCACTATGTCAACGGGCGTCCGCTCAAGGGCCCCTATCCCGAGGGGTTCGAGAAAGCTTTGTTCGCCATGGGCTGCTTCTGGGGCGCGGAGCGCAAGTTCTGGGAGCTCGGCGACGGCGTCTGGGTCACGGCGGTGGGCTATGCCGCGGGCTTCACGCCCAACCCGACCTACGAGGAGGTGTGCACCGGCCGCACCGGCCACGCCGAGGTGGTGCTGGTCGTGTTCGATCCCAAGAGAATGTCCTACGAAAAGCTGCTCAAGACCTTCTGGGAAAACCACGATCCGACCCAGGGCATGCGCCAGGGCAACGATGTCGGCACGCAGTACCGTTCGGGCATCTACACGTTCTCGCCGAAACAGCGCCGCGCCGCGCAGGCCTCGAAGGAGGCCTACGGGCGGGAGCTTGCCAAGCGCGGCTACGGGCCGATTACGACCGAGATCTTCGACGCGCCGCCCTTCTATTTCGCCGAGGACTACCATCAGCAGTATCTCGCCAAGAATCCGTTCGGCTATTGCGGGCTCGGCGGCACCGGCGTGAGCTGCCCGGTGGGCGTCGGCGCGGCTGCGACAAAATAGCGCCCGGCGGGACGGACGAAGCCAAGAGGGAGCGCCCGGCCGGACAACGGCCGATCGCCGCCCGCCGCCGCCGGGCGGCTCGGGCGGCGATCCGAGTGCGGAGAGGCAGCGCGTCGCCCTGCGGCGCGCCGGGGCCGCGCGGCCCGCGGCAATCACGGCGTTTTCATTTTTCAGCCCGTCGCCTTGGGGTATGTATGGCGCGCGTTCTCGCGGCTCGCCTGCGCTTGCCGCTGCGCGCAAGCCGTGCAGAATGCGGAGGTCCGGGCGGCCGCCCCCGGCGGCCGGAACCGGACCCGCGAACCCTGCTCGTGAGAAGCAGGGCGGAACGGCGCATCTACGGGGGAGACGCTTATGACGGACCAGGATCGCTGCACGTCGAGTCACGTGTGTGACGTGAGCGCGTAGCGTGAGCGCAGCTGCCGCGCTGACGCCGCCTGCCCCCGCAAAGCGGGGCCGCCGCTCGGGGCGGCCCTGTTCAGCTTCCGATCAGCGGCCGGGTGCACAACCTTGACAACGCAAGACGCCGTTTCGGCCTCCGCCGTCGCCGCGGGTCCGACCATTCCCGTCGAGGATGGGCGCTGGCGCATCATCGGGCGCAATGCGTTTCCCTTCCTGGTCGTCGGCGCCCTCTGGGAGGTCGTCGCGCATCTCGGCATCTTCCATCCGCGCCTGTTTCCGCCGCTCGAGCAGGTGGCCGTGACCTTCGTCCGCCTCGCCGCGGACGGCGTGCTGCCGCACCATGCCGTGCTCACGTTTTTTCGCCTGCTCAGCGGGTTCGCGCTCGCCGCCGGCGCGGGCGTCGTCCTCGGGCTCGTCATGGGCCGCTGGCGGCGGGCGGAAGATTCGCTGCTGCCCTTGGTGAGCATCCTCGCGCCGATCCCCGGCCTCGCCTATGCGCCGCTGTTTCTGCTCTGGTTCGGTCTTGGCGACGTTCCGGCGGTGCTGCTGGTCGCCTTCGTGTCCATGTTTCCGGTCGTCTTCAATACCTGGACGGGCGTGAAGGCGGTGAAGGAGATCTGGCTGCGCGCGGCGCAGGCCATGGGCGCGGACGACCGCCGCATCTTCCGCCATGTCATCCTGCCCGGAGCTCTGCCCTACATCCTCACGGGGCTGCGGCTCGGGCTCGCGCAGGCGTGGCGCATCCTCGTCGGCGTGGAGATGCTCGCGGCGGTGCCGTGGGGCCTCGGCTGGCTCATCTTCGGCGCGCGCGAGTTTCTCAACACGGACGTCATGCTCGCCGGCGTTGCGGTGATCGGCGTCATGGGCCTCGCGCTCGAGAAGCTCGTGTTCCAGCGCATCGAGGACTACACGGTCGTGCGATGGGGGATGATGAAATGAGCATGGCGCCGGAGCGCTTGCGCTCGATGCGGCGGGCGACGATCGCCCTGCTCGTTCTGGCCGTGCTGTACGAGGCCGTCGCCCGCAGCGGCTTCTTTCCCGCCGTGCTGCTGCCGACCTTGCCCACGGTGGCGCGCGCGCTCGCGCGGACGCTCGCGGACGGGACCATGCTCCATCACGCCGCCTCCACGCTGTATCGCGTGCTGGTGGGCTTCGCCATGGCGATCGCCGTCGGAATACCGCTCGGCATCGTCATGGCGCGGGTTCGCCGCGTGGAGAACTTCGTGATGCCGCTCGCGAGCGCGCTGATGCCGATTCCCTCGCTCGCCTGGGTGCCGGTCTTCATCCTCTGGTTCGGGCTCGGCAACACCGTCTCGATTCTCGTCGTCTTCTACGCTGCGACCTTTCCGATGATGTTCAACACCTGGTCGGGCGTGCGTTCGGTCAACCCGCTGTGGCTGCGCGCGGCCGCCGCCATGGGGGCGGACGAGCGCGCCCTGTTCTGGAAGGTCATCATCCCCGGCGCCTCGCCCTTCATCATCACCGGCGTGCGCCAGGCGTTTTTGCGCGCGTGGATCGCGGTGGTCGGCGCCGAGGCGCTGGCGGCGTCGGACTTCGGGCTCGGCTGGGTGATCTTCGACGCCAAGGAATTCCTCAATGCCGACGTGATGCTCGCCTCGCTCGTCGTCATCGGCGCCATCGGCTTCGTGTTCGAGCGCCTGGTCTTCGGCTCGCTGGAGCGCGGAACGGTGCTGCGCTGGGGCATGGTGCAGGCGGCCAGAAGCTGATGGCGCGGGCGGCGAAAAGGTGAACGGGAGACGGATCACGATGCCCCTCATCGAAGTGCGTGACGTCTCGCTCGTATACGATACGCCGAGCGGCCGCGTGGTCGCCGTGCAGAACGCGAGCTTCGAGATGGAGCAGTCGGAATTCCTCTGTCTCCTGGGCCCGAGCGGATGCGGCAAGTCGACGCTGCTCAACATCATCGCCGGTTTCCTGCGGCCGACGAGCGGCGAAATCCGCATCGGCGGCAAGGCGGTCACCGGCGCCGGCATGGACCGCGGCGTCGTGTTTCAGGACTTCGCCCAGCTCTTCCCCTGGCGCACCGCACTCGGCAACGTGATGTTCGGACTGGAGATGAAGGGCGTGCCGAGAGAGGAGCGCGAGCAGATCGCGCTCCAGCAGCTCGAGCTCGTCAAGCTCGGCAAGTTCGCCCGCTCCTACCCCCACCATCTTTCGGGCGGCATGCAGCAGCGCGTCGCCATCGCCCGCGCGCTCGCCTACAATCCCGCGGTGCTGTTGATGGACGAGCCGTTCGCGGCGCTCGATGCGCTCACGCGCGACGACATGCAGCGCCTGCTGGCGGACGTCTGGCGCAAGACCGCCAAGACCATCATCTACGTCACCCACAACGTCGCCGAGGCGGTTTATCTCGCGGATCGCGTGATCGTCATGACGCCGCACCCGGGAACGGTGAAGACCGAAATTCCCATTTCCCTGCCGCGCCCCCGCGACCCGCTCAGCGTGGAGTTTCTCGAGTACCAGAAGCTCCTGCTCGGCCAGCTCGGCCAGCAGGCCGCGGCCGCGTGACGACGCGAACAACAAGAGGCAGGCGGAAGACAACACGGAGGAAATGCGATGACGACCTCTGATGCGGGCTTGACGCGCCGGCAATACCTCGCGGCGACCGGCGCCTTCCTGACGATGGCCTTGAGCCGCACCGCCGGGGCGGCGGCGCTCGAGCCGATCCGCCAGGGCTACCAGACCAATATGTGGGGCATGCCCACCTATTACCTGCTGAAATCCGGCGCACTGGAGAAGCGCGGCGTCAAGTTCGAGGAATTCGCCGTGCCCTCGGGCAACCTGACGATGCAGCAGATGGTCGCGCGCCAGGTGGATCTCGGCACCTATGCGGGCCCCTCCTTCATTCTCGGCAACGCGCGCGGGGGCATCATCGCGATCGCCGTCATCGAGAAGGTCGGCAAGACCATCCGCGTCATGGGGCGCAAGGACCTCGGGCTGACGAAGATCGAGGACCTGCGCGGCAAGAAGGTCGCCAACCAGACCGGCTCCTCGACGGGCAACATCTTCGTCGATCAACTCGCGCCCAAGCACGGGCTGAAAAAGGGCGACTACCAGGAAGTGCGCATGAACGTGAACGACATGGTCTCGGCGATGGCCGCCAAGACCGTAGACGCCATGGTCTGCGTCGAGCCCTACAACGCGATCGCTGAGGCCGACGGGATTGCCACCACCATCGTGGACTTCTCGACGGTCGACGAGCTGCCGGTGTTCATGGCGGCGACGCCCGAGTTCGTCGAGAAGCATCCCGAGACCCTCGTGACCTATCTGCGGGTCTGGCTCGACGTCGCCGAGGACTTCAAGGAACGGCCCGACAAGGTCGCCGACGTGGTCTACACCTTCTACACGTCCAAGGGCTACAAGATGTCGCGCGACACCTTCATGAAGGCGATCGCGACCGTGGAAGTGAATCCCGGCTTCCCGAACGACCTGGAGCCCTACATGCAGCGGCACGCGGAGATTCTCATCCAGGAGAAGAAGATCACCGCCATTCCCGACTGGAACAAGGTGATGCGCCGCGACCTCATCGAGAAGGCGCGCGCCATGGGCTAGCGCGAACGCGCGACACCCTGCCCGAATGCGGCGCAGCCCGCGCGCAGCGAAACGATGCGACGCCGATCCGAGTCCCGGTTTCCGGGCGTGGGCTGGATCGCGGCGCGGTTGCGCGCGCGAAGCCGGTGACGTCGCGCGCAAAAAACCGATGTTGCGCTGCATCCGCGATGCGGACAGCCGGAGGCCGGTGCAGCGCGCCGACCTTTTCATCTGCTTCCGGTGGGCTATTCTGCGACTCCGCCACCCGCGCGAGCCCGCGCGATCCGCGCCGGCGCTTGCCGTAGTTTTCCACGGCAGCGACACAGACGCTGGCCGACCCGCGATACCTCTCAATCGTAGCTGGAGACCTTCATGTCGGACAGAGACAAGAACCCGCTCGCGAGCGGCCCCCAGGAGTCGATCGCGTGGAACTTCAAGCTCATCGCGCACCACGAGCTGAACGGCTTCGGCGGCATGGGCGAGGGCATGGCGATTCAGGTCGCGAAGGACGGCCGCCGCATCCTCTGGCTCGCACACGAAAGCGCGCCCAAGAACTTCACCGCGGTGGACGTGTCGGACCCGCGCAAGCCGAAGGTGGTCTGCCAGACCGATCTGCCGCACAGCGACGTGCGTTCGAACTCGCTCGAACTCACGGGCGACATTCTCGCCGTCGCCTACCAGACCAAGCAGCCGGGCATGAAGCCGGCGGGCATGGACCTGTTCGACATCTCCACGCCGGAGAACCCGAAGCTCATCTCCCATTTCGACTGCTCGGGGCCGATGTCGCGCGGCGTGCACCA
This sequence comes from Variibacter sp., assembly GCA_019689555.1. Taxonomy (GTDB): domain Bacteria; phylum Pseudomonadota; class Alphaproteobacteria; order Rhizobiales; family Xanthobacteraceae; genus JADGHE01. Next base: position 32,261 of record JADGHE010000008.1, read on the forward strand.
GCTCTGGTTCTGCGACGGCGAATACGTGCATATGGCCGCCGGCGCCCCCGACTTCCTGCCGAACAACCAGCTCGACGACCAGTGCTACCGCATCATCGACGTGCGCAACCCGTCGAAGCCGCACGAGGTGGGGCGCTGGTGGCTGCCGGGCACGCGCCAGGGCGACAATGTCGCGCCGCCGGTGCGCCACAAGCCGCCGCTGCCGGACATGGGCTTCCGCGCCCACAACACCAACGTCTATCCGCAGCGGCCGGACCGCGCCTATCTCGGCTATCTCGACGGCGGGATGATCATCCTCGACATCTCCAACAAGAGCGCGCCGCAGCTCGTGAGCCGCTTCGACCACTCGCCTCCTTACGCCGGCTTCACGCACACGCTGGTGCCGCTGTTCGAGCGCAATCTCTTGGTGATGACCGACGAGTCGGTCGTCGACCGCGCGCAAGACTGGCCGAAGCTCGTGTGGATTCTCGACGGGCGCGACGAAACCAACCCGATTCCCATCGCGACGTGCCCGCTCCCGCCGGTGGACTCCTGGGCGAACCGCGGCGGCCGCTTCGGCGCCCACAATCTCTTCGAGAATACGCCGGGGCCGCATTCCTGGTATTCCGAGGACGTCATCATCGGCACCTTCTTCAACGGCGGGCTCAGGGCCTACGACATCTCCAACCCCTACCAGCCGAAGGAGATCGCGACCTTCGTGCCGCCCGCGCCGCCGCTGTCGAAGGCCGGCGCGATCCAGCTCAACGACGTGTTCGTCGACGAGCGGCAGATCGTCTATACGGTCGACCGTCTGGTCGGCGGCCTCTATATCCTGGAGATGGATTTCTGAGCGCGCCAAGGCCGCCACATCGCGCAAGCGCGACGTGCGACGCGACGAGGGGCATTTAAGCCCCCTCGTCTCCTCCGTCTTCAGAGGGGGGATCAGGGGGCAAACTTCGGCGCGAGGCGACTGCCTTCCCTGAGGGAAGGCTTGAGGCAAGCGCCCCTTGCGGGCGCGCCGTTTCGTTTGGACGCACATGCTCGAACTCTTCCCCGCCCGGACGATTGGGCCGTTCGGCCGGCGCCAGCGCCACGCCCGCGGCGGCAAGATTCCCGTCACCGTCGTCACGGGGTTTCTCGGCGCCGGGAAGACCACTCTGGTGCGGCGCTTTCTCGCGACGGAGGAGGGCCGCGGCACCGCGGTCGTGGTCAACGAATTCGGCGCGGAAGGCATCGACGACGCGCTGATCCGCACCAGCACCGACGAGACCGTTCTGCTCGGAAACGGCTGCCTGTGCTGCACCGCGCGGACGGATCTGCAGGTTGCGCTGCGCGCCCTGGTGGCCGACCGCGCGCGCGGCGCCGTCCCGCATTTCCGCCGGGTCGTCATCGAGACGTCGGGCCTCGCCGATCCCGGCCCGGTGTTGCAGACCTTCGCGACCGACCGGGCGCTCGGCGGGGAGTTCCATCTGGAGCTCGCGGTCGCGCTCGTCGACGCGGAAACCGCGCTGGCGACGCTCGCCTGGTCGGCGGAGGCGCGCAAGCAGGTCATCCTCGCGGACCGGCTGATCGTGACCAAGGTCGACGTCGCCGGCACGGCGCTCGCGGAGCGCGTCGAGGAGCGCCTGCGCGCGCTCAACCCGCATGCGCCGATCGAGCGCGCGATCTTCGGCCGGATCGACCCGCAGAGCCTCGTCGCGGCTCCGGCCCCGCCGATGGCCGGCGGCGCGGGGGCGCGCGGATTCGTCGCCGAAGCCGCGCACAGCGACGGCATTGCGAGCTTCGTTCTCGCGCAGGAGGCGCCGATGCCGTGGGCGCCGTTCGCGCGCGCGATGGACGTGCTCACCTCCCTGCGCGGGCCGGACCTTCTGCGCGTCAAGGGCTTCGTGGCGGTTGAAGGCTGCCAGGGGCCGGTGCTGGTGCAGTTCGTCCAGCATCTTGCGGACGCGCCGGTGGAGCTGCAGGCCTGGCCCGACGGCCGGCGGGGAACGCGCCTCGTCTTCATCACGCGCAATCTTCCGGAGCGGGTCGTGCGCGACCTCTTCGCCGCCGTGCAGGCGGTTGCGGCGCCGCCGTAACTGTGGTTCGTCACGGCCGCGCGCGGCGGGGCGAACCTCCCCTTTCGCCGCGCGGGCCTCTTGAATGCGGCACCCCGAGCCACCGCGGGGCGCCCGGAACGGATGAGTGTGAAAAGCAGGAAAACAGCGTCATGAAACTGGTCGGATTCATCGCCGAAGGCGGACCGCGGCTCGGCGTCGTCGAGGGCGAGCGCCTCATCGATCTCAACGCCGTCGACAATCGGCTGCCGGGCGATCTCGCCGCGGTGCTGGCCGCGAACGACGGCGATCTTGCGCCGCTCGCCGCGCTCGCGAGCCGCGCGCCCGCCTCCGCCTACCGCCCGCTCGAGGGCATCACCTATGCGCTTCCGGTGGCGCGGCCCGGCAAGATCATCTGCCTGGGGTTGAACTATCTCGAGCACGTCAAGGAAGGCCCCCAGCGCGACAACATCCCGAAATACCCCAGCATCTTTCTGCGTTGCCTGAGCTCGTTCACCGCGCACGAGCAGCCGCTGATGCGCCCTCGCGCCTCCGAACAGTTCGACTACGAGGCGGAGCTCGTCGCCGTCGTCGGCCGCCGCGCCAAACACCTCACGCCGGACAACGCGCTCTCCTGCATCGTCGGCTATGCGTGCGCGAACGAAGGCTCGGTGCGCGAGTTCCAGCGCCACACCACGCAGTGGACCATGGGCAAGAACTTCGACCGCACGGGCGCGATCGGCCCATGGCTCGTCACCGCCGACGAGCTGCCGCCGGGCGGCGCCGGGCTCAACATCCAGAGCCGCATCAACGGGCAGGTCATGCAATCCGACAACACCGCGAACATGATGTTCCCGCTCGTCGAGACGCTCGTCTATCTGACGAAAGGGATCACGCTCGAACCCGGCGACGTCATCCTCACCGGCACGCCGTCCGGCGTCGGCCATGCGCGCAGGCCGCCGGTGTGGATGAAGGCGGGCGACGTCGTGGAGATCGACATCGAGAAGGTCGGCGTGCTGCGCAACCCGGTCGCGGACGAGCCGTAAGGCCGGGCGCTTTCCGGCCGTCTCCCCGAGGCGGCCGCGGTGATTTTATGCCGCGTCCCCCCTCAGGGGTCGCGGCAAAAATTTATGCGCCGTCACCCCTGAGGCGGCCGCACGCCTGGTGCGGCCTCCATGCGAGCCCCCGGCCACACCGGGCGCGGGGCCCCGAATTGGCTGCGCCGCGCCCGCAACACGCGCTATCATGCGGCAAAACCGAAACACCCAGGGAGGACGCTCGATGGACCAGCTCACCGAACCCCGCATCATCCGCGCCGAGGACATCGCCCCGCGCTACGACTGGAAGCGCGCCCTGCCGGCGCTCGGAACCATGGGCGTCGACTTCGAGGAGCGCGTCGATTTCCGGCGCATGCACCGCTATCGGCTCGGCCGCGCCATGCAGGCGCTGGAACGGTCCGACCTCGGCGCGCTGCTCTGCCTCGACGTGAACAACATCCGCTATCTCACCTCGACCAAGATCGGCGAGTGGGAGCGCGACAAGCTGTGCCGCTTCGCGCTGCTGCCGCGCGGCGGCGACCCGATCCTGTGGGACTTCGGCTCGGCCGCGGTGCACCACCGGCTCTACGTGCCGTGGCTCAAGCCCGAGAACTGCAGGGCGGGCCTGCTCGGCATGCGCGGGACGATCCCGCCGTCGTTCGGCCTGATGAAACATCACGCCGAGGAGATCGCCTCGATCCTGCGCGAGGCGGGGGTGGCCGACATGCCGGTCGGCGTCGATCTCATCGAGCCGGCCTTCATGTTCGAGCTGGAGAGGGCCGGGCTCAAGGTGGTGGACGGGCAGCAGACCATGCTCGAGGCGCGAGAGATCAAGTCGATCGACGAGATCGCGCTGCTCAACCGCGCCGCCGCCATGGTCGACGGCGCTTATCAGCTCATCAACGAGCATCTGAAGCCCGGCGTGCGCGAGAGCGACATCGTCGCCATGGCGACCGAGTTCCTCTACCGCAACGGCTCCGACGACGTGGAGGCGATCAACGCCATTTCCGGCGAGCGCTGCAACCCGCATCCGCACAACTTCACCGATCGCATGATCCGCCCCGGCGACCAGGCCTTCTTCGACATCCTGCAGTCGTTCATGGGCTATCGCACCTGCTACTACCGCACCTTCAACGTCGGGCGCGCCACGCCGGCGCAGATCGACGCCTACAAGCGCTGCCGCGAATGGCTCGACAAGGCGATCGCGCTGATCAAGCCCGGCGTCACCACGGACCGCATCGCGAGCGTGTGGCCGAAGGCGGAGGAGTTCGGCTTCCCGGACGAGCTGTCGGCCTTCGGCCTGCAGTTCGGCCACGGGCTCGGCCTTGCGCTGCACGAGAGGCCGATCATCTCGCGCGTGGTCTCGCTCACGCATCCGATGGAGATCAAGGAGGGCATGGTCTTCGCGCTCGAGACCTACTGCCCGGCAGCCGACGGCTACTCCGCGGCGCGCATCGAGGAGGAGGTGGTCGTCACCGACACCGGCTGCCGCGTGATCACGCTCTTCCCCGCCGAGGAGCTGCCGATCGCCAACAAGTACTGAGGTCCGCTCTCGAGGGCCCTGCGGCCTCGGCTATCGGAGCGGCGGGAGCCGGCGGCGTGCGCGCGCCGACGTGCGGCGCGGGCGCGCTGGTGGCGGAATGCGCCGGCGCGGAAGAAGCCTGGCGAAAGAGCCGCGCGGCCATCGAGAAAGCGCGCCCGTCACCAGCGATGGAAGATGAAGAAGGCGCCGAGCGCGATGAGCGCAAATCCCACCGCGTGGTTCCAGGTGAACGCCTCCTTCAGATAGAACACCGAAAAGCCCGCGAACACGACGAGGGTGATAACCTCCTGGATCGTCTTGAGCTGGGCCGTCGAATAGACGGAGCTGCCCAGCCGGTTCGCCGGCACCGCAAGACAGTATTCGATGAAGGCGATGCCCCAGCTCGCCACGATGGCGAGGAGGAGCGGCGAGGACTTGTACTTGAGGTGCCCGTACCACGCGAAGGTCATGAAGACGTTGGAGCAGGCAAGAAGCAGAATCGGCGTCAGCGCGGCGGGAACGGACATCGGCGCGATGGAATCACGAGGAGGTCGGTGAGCGCGCACCTTTACCACAGGGGCGGCGCGGTCTCACCTTTCGGCGGCGGCTCCGCGCGCCGCCGCGCAAGACGCAAGCAGGCTCAGCCTTCGATCTTGGAGAAGTCGGCGACGGAGCACAGGACCCCGCGCAGCTCGTTGAGCAGCCTCAGGCGGTTCTGCCGCTGATCCGGCTCGCCCGTTTCGACCGGAACGCGGCTGAAGAAGGCCTGGATGAAGGGCCGGAGCAGGGTGATCTCCCGCATCGCCTGATCGAAGTCCGCACGCGCCTGCGCGGCCGCGACCTCGCGCCGCGCCACCGCGATGGCGATCGCCATCTCGCGCTCCTCCCTGTGCAGGTAGAGGCGCGGGTCCGGCCTGTCGTCGCAGCGCGCCACGCCCCCGTGGTCTTGCCCCGCGACGAGCGCGTTCGCTCGTCGGTAGCTCGCGAGGAGGAATTGGCCGCCTTCGGTTTCGAGGAGCCGGTTCAATGCGCCCGCCCAGCGGAAGATCCGGACGAGATCCTGCAACGCCGCGGCATCGTCCATGGGATGGCCCCCGCCGCTCGCCTCGTAGCAGGCGAGCACGGCCTCCAGCACGTCCTCGCGCGTTCGGTGGTCGTGCAGCAGCGCCTTCACGCTTTCGCAGGTCAGAACGCGGGCGGATTGGGCCATCGTCCCCTCCCAGGTTCGGCGGACCCTTCGCCTGAGGCGGCACGGCCGCCGGCGGCCATCTCAACGCGCGGAGGGGGGCGGCCAGCCATGGACGATTTGAAACACGGTTTCCGCCGCGGAAACGCCGGACGCGGAAACTGTCGCGAATGCACGCGGCTTTCGCCGCGCGTTCGAGAATTTCGGTGCGCGCGCCCGCCGCGCCGCCGCAGAATGCGCCCGTCACGGAAGGCGCAGAACGCCTTCGCGAAGGCGCGTCAGCCCTCGATCTTGGAGAAGTCGGCGACCGCGCGCGTGGCCTCGCGGATCTCGTTGAGGAGCTTCAGGCGGTTTTCGCGGCGGGCGGGCATGTCCACGTTGACCGTCACCTTGTCGAAGAAGGCGTCGACGAAGGGACGCAGCCTGGCGATCGCCTGCATGGCCTGCTCGAAGTCCTCGCGCGCGACCGCAGCCTCGGCCTCGCGCTTGGCTTCGGCGATGGCGGCGGCGAGCTCGCGCTCCTCCGCCTGGTCGTAGAGCTCCGCCCGCGGCGCGCCGGCATAGGTGCGGCCGTCCTTCTTCTCCTCGATGCGGATGATGTTCGTCGCCCGCTTGTAGCCGGCGAGCAAATTCTTGCCGTCCTCGCTGTCGAGGAACCTCGCCAGGGCCTCGATGCGGCGCACGATGAGCAGCAGGTCGTCCTGGCCTTCGAGCGCGAACACCGCATCGACGAGATCGTGCCGCGCGCCCTGCTCGCGCAGCTGCACCTTCAGGCGATCGGCGAAGAAGGCGAGCAGGCTGCCCGCCTCGCCGAGATCGCTGTGCGCCTGAACGAGGCTCCCGCGCATGACGTGGGCGGTTCCGCTGCGGGAGATGAGCACTTCGAGCTTGATCGCAAGCTCGATGTCCGAGGCGCTCAAGGCCTCGATGTCCCGCTGCAGCGGCTCCAGCGCCGCCACCGCCTCGGCGAGCGCCTCGTCGCGGCGCACGCTAGCGAAGTGACGCCACAGGATCGGCTGAAGATTCAGCCGCAAGGCGTTTTCGAGCACGATGCGGATGACGCCGAGTGCCGCGCGGCGCAGCGCATAGGGGTCCTTCGAGCCGGTCGGCTTTTCGTCGATCGCCCAGAAGCCGACCAGCGTGTCGATCTTGTCCGCGAGCGCGACCGCGACCGCGACCGGGTCGGTCGGCACGCGGTCGCTCGGACCGAGCGGCTTGTAGTGCTCCTCGAGCGCGCTCGCGACGCTTTCCTCCTCCCCCTGCGCCAGCGCGTAGTACTTGCCCATCAGGCCCTGCAGTTCGGGAAACTCGCCGACCATCTCGGTGACGAGATCGGCCTTGGCGAGGCGCGCCGCGCGCGCCGCCTTGTCGGGGTCGGCGCCGACCGCGGGCGCGAGCTCCCGCGCAAGGCGTTCGATGCGCTCCACGCGCTCGGCCTGCGTGCCGAGCTTCTCGTGGAAGATGATCTCCTTGAGCTTCGGCAGCCGGCGCTCGAGCGGCGTCTTGAGGTCCGTTTCGTAGAAGAACTTGGCGTCCGCAAGCCGCGCGCGGATCACGCGCTCGTTGCCGGCCACGATCGCCCTGCCGCCGTCGGCGGGCTCCGTGTTGGCGACGAGGATGAAACGCGGGGCGAGGCTCCCGTCCGGCTTGCGCAGCACGAAGCACTTCTGGTTGTTGCGGATCGTCGTGCGGATGACTTCCGGCGGGATCGACAGAAAGCTTTCGTCGAAGGCGCCCATCAGCACCACGGGCCATTCCACGAGACCCGCGACCTCGGCGGCGAGGCCCGCATCCTCGACGAGTTCGTAGCCCTGCGCGAAGGCGAGGTTCTTGGCGTCGGCGAGGATGATCTCCTGCCGGCGCGCGGCGTCGAGCACGACCTTCGCGCGCTCGAGCTTGGCCACGTAATCGTCCAGCCGGCGCACCGCGAAGGGCTCCGGCGCGAGGAAGCGGTGGCCCCGCGTAATATCGCCGGCGGCGATGCCGTCGACCGCGAAAGGAACGATGTCCGGCTCCTCGGTCTCGGGCCCGAAGGTGGCGACGATCGAATGCAGGGGCCTCACCCAGTTCAGCGAACCGTTGGCCCAGCGCATGGATTTCGGCCACGGAAAGGTGCGGATCACGTCCGGCAGGATCTCGGCGAGGAGGTCGATCGTGGCGCGGCCGGGCCGCTCGATCACCGCAACATAGAACGCGCCTTTCTTCGCATCCCTTTCGATCTTCGCCTGCTCGATCGAGGTCAGGCCGGCGCTCTTGAGAAAGCCTTCGATCGCCTTTTCGGGCGCGCCGACGCGGGGGCCGCGCCGCTCCTCGCGCACGGCGGGCTGCATCACGGGCAGGCCCTGGACCCAGAGCGCGAGCCGGCGCGGGGTCGCGAAGGCGCGCGCGCCCTCATAGACGAGGCCGGCGTCGACCAGCCGGTCGGTCACGAGCTTCTTCAGGTCGTCGGCCGCCCTCGCCTGCATGCGGGCGGGGATTTCCTCGGACAGGAGTTCGAGCAGAAGGTCGGGCATGTGCGACAACACCGGGTCGGGACGGCCGCAGGTAGCAGGCGGTGCGGCGCTTGTCACCCCGGCCGTGCGCCCGACGCGCGCCCCGCGCCGGGCCGAGAATCCGGACTTCCGGACTCAGGCGGCGCCGCCCGCCTCGGTCGCGAGCCAGGCCTCGCCGCACGCCCTGGCGAGCTCGCGCACGCGCAGGATGTAGCTCTGCCGCTCGGTGACGGAGATCACGCCGCGCGCATCGAGCAGGTTGAAGACGTGGCTCGCCTTGATGCACTGGTCATAGGCCGGCAGCGCCATGAGGTGGCGGCGGGTCTTGGCGTCCTCGCCTCCGTCGGCCCAGCCCGCTTCGAGATATTTGCGGCACGCGGCTTCGGCCATCTTGAACTGCTCGAACAGCATTTCGACGTCGGCGTGCTCGAAATTGTGCCGAGAATATTCCTGCTCCGCCTGCAGGAAGACGTCGCCGTAGGTGACCTTGCGGGCGTCGTCCCGGCCGTTGAAATTGAGGTCGAAGACGCGGTCGACGCCCTGCACGTACATGGCGAGCCGCTCGAGGCCGTAGGTCAGTTCGCCCGAGACGGGCCGGCACTCGAAGCCGGCGACCTGCTGGAAATAGGTGAACTGCGACACTTCCATGCCGTCGCACCAGCATTCCCAGCCGAGCCCCCAGGCCCCGAGCGTGGGGCTCTCCCAGTCGTCCTCGACGAAACGGATGTCGTGCACCGCAGGGTCTATGCCGATGGCATAGAGCGACTTGAGGTAGAGTTCCTGCAGATCGGGCGGGGAGGGCTTCAGGATGACCTGGAACTGATAGTAGTGCTGCAGCCGATTGGGGTTTTCGCCGTAGCGGCCGTCCTTCGGGCGCCGCGAGGGCTGCACATAGGCGGCGTTCCAGGGGCGCGGGCCGAGTGCGCGCAGCGTCGTCGCCGGATGGAAGGTGCCGGCGCCCACTTCCATGTCGTAGGGCTGCAGGATGACACAGCCCCAGTCGGCCCAGAATCTCTGCAACGCGAGGATCAGGCCCTGGAACGAGCGTTCCGGGCGCATGTGCGGCGGCAGGTCGGCGTCCTTCATCGGGGGTCTGTCGGCGGTGCTGGGCGGCGCCGGCCGCGGCCGGCGCGCGCGGACCCTATCGGACGGGCTCCGGACCGGTCAAGGCGTGCGGCTTCCCGGAAGCGGCGCGAAAGACGGCGCCAGAGTGAAGGCCGCCCGGTGCACCTCGGGCGAATAGTAGCGCGTCTTCCCGCGGAGCGCCTTGAAGCGCTGCCGCAGGGTCTTCATCGGCGGCCGCAGCGCCGCGAGGGACTCGCCTGCGGCGACGAGCGCCAGCATCCCGGCCGCATAGGTCGGGACCGGCGCCAGAAACGGCCTCGCCGCCCCGAAGGTCGCCTCCAGACGGGCGCAGACGGCCTGCAGCTCGCCCGGCTGAAAGAACGGCGCCCCGCTCTGGAGCGCGACGATGCCGCGCGGCCGAAGCAGCTTCCGGCAATCGCGGTAGAAGGATTCCGAGAAAAGCTGCTCGCCGGGACCGATCGGATCGGTCGAATCGATGATGATGACGTCGAACGTCTGCCCGGTTTCGGCGACGTATCGCGCCCCGTCGCGCACGATCACCTCGGCGCGCGGATCGTCGAAAGCGCCGTCGGAAACGCCCGGGAAAAAGCGCCGCGACAGCGCGATGACGTCCTTGTCGAGCTCGACCAGCACGGCTTGATGGACCGGGTGCTTGAGCACCTCCTTCAGAGTGCCGCCATCGCCGCCGCCGATGATGAGGACGCGCTGCGCCTGCCCATGTGCCATCAACGGCACATGGGCGATCATCTCATGGTAGATGTGATTGTCGCGCTCGGTGAGCTGGATGATGCCGTCGAGCACCAGCACCCTGCCGAAGATCGGATTTTCGAAGACGAGCACGTCCTGAAACTCGGTGCGGGACTGGTGAAGAACCGTCTCGACCGTGAAGATTTGCGCGTGGTGCTGGTACAGCTTCTCCTGGAAGGACTTCACGGCATCAGTCCTCGCTTGTGTTCGGAGATCGTCAGCATGCCGGGCGCGAAGGCGCGCCGAAATACGTCGATGGCCTTGAGCGGCTCGGCCCTGCCGCACATGAACACGTCGATCGCCGCGTAGGCGTATTCCGGCCAAGTGTGTATCGAGATGTGGCTTTCGGCGAGAATGGCCACTCCGGTGATGCCGCCGTTCGGCGTGAAGCAGTGGAGATCGATGTTGAGGAGCGTCGCCCGGGCAGCCTCCGCCGCGCTGCGCAGCGCGTTCTCCACGACTTCCGTGTCGTCGAGGTTCGACGCCTGCCACAGATCGACGATGAGATGCGTTCCGGCAAAGCGCATGCCGTCGCGCTCGACGAAGTGGTCGTGGTTTCGGGCCGTGCTGTTCGCAATGGCGCGAAGGGCGTCGAGCGTCGTCGCCCGATCAGCGTGGTGCGGTGGTTCGCTTTTTCCGTGGCGGGTAAGCGGGCCGTTCGAGAGCGCAGCCATGCTGACGCGGGAAGTTTTTTCCATTCATTCCTCCACGTTGGCAGGAGCCCTGCCGGTCAACACAAATAACGAGAAAACCGCCCCGCGCGTTGCCGCCGGGCGGCTAAGATCATCGCTTAATCCGGCGGACAGGCCGGCTGGGGCTCGCGAACCGCGAGCACGGTGAGCTGCCTGAGGTCGCCGGTCCGGGTTTCCCATGTGATCGATTGCCCAGCGTGAAGACCGATCAGCGCCGTCCCGATGGGGGTCAGCACCGAGATCTTGCCTTGCGAGATATCGGCCTCGTCCGGGTAGACCAGCGTCACCTTCTGGACCTTGCCGGTCGTGTCGTCCCGAAACTCGACCTCGCAACCCATGCAGACCGTGTGCTTCCGTTGCCGCCCTTTCGCAAGGACCTGCGCACGGTCGAGTTCGTCGGCCAGGCTTTGAGCGGCATCCGGCATCGTGTTCATCGCCGCGCGGGCCAAGACCGAGAGGCGCTCGTAATCTTCGGTCGTGAGCGTGATCGGGGGCCGCAAATGGTTCGCCTCTGCGCCGACTTTCTGACGTGCCGTCATTGTCGTCTCCTCTCCTGTCTGCTGTGGCCGACAACCGCGCCGCTTCAGGCCGCGGCCGGCCCCGGATCGTCGTCGTCACCCTGCCGGTCGATCCCGGCCTCAGACGCGTTCGGCTCGAGGCCGGCGGCGCCCTGCGCCGATTTCGCGTTCCGCTCGGGGCACGGAACCAGCCGGAGGATGTTTCCGTCCGGGCGCTCTTGGCCTTCGCCTCCCGTGGCGCCCGCAATCTGTTCGTCAGGTTTGCCCGTCATGACGCATTCTCCTTGGCGGCGGACATTCCAGCCGCTCCAGTTCGCGCGCTCAACCGCCCGCGGGCGGCTCTCGCGCGAGCACGAAATCTGCGATGTGTTGAAAAATGCGCCGTATCCGGTCGCGTTGGCGGGCCAGCCAATCAAGGCCCGAGCGGTTCAGCCGTTCCGGTGCGAAGTCCCCGAGCTCGGATGCGACGGCGCGCGCTGAGCTCGGGGCTAGCTGCCCGCGATCAGATTGCCCGCATGACACAGGCCACGGCGGAAGCTCGTGAAGCTCAACATAGTTACAAAAGTATGGAGTTCGGCGCAATTGTCAAACGGGCATGCGTTCGCTTGGGACCCGCGGGGCGCGGCGAAGGGGCATCCGGCCGCCCCCGGCGCGGGCGCGGGGCCCGCCGCGCCGGGCGGCCCGCTCGAGCCCTTGACCGCAGGGCCGATCGTCGCGTCCAAAGGGACAAAGCCCCGCATGCCGGGGCCCCGGTGTCCACCGCGCCGGCCGGACACGAACCGGAAACGCTGAGCATGGTAGGAAGGCGCGCGCCATCAACGATGCGGTCGCTGTCGCGACCAACGATCGACCGGGAGAGGCTCGATGTTCACTTTTCAGATCGTTGGCCTGATCGGCCTCGCGCTCTTCCTCGCGGCGTTGGTGACCGGCCGCAATTCAACCGACACACACTGACGCCGCGCTTTCGCCGGCCCTTCGCCGCGCCTCGGGCGACCGCCCGTCTTGGGCCTGGAAGGCCGGAATGCACGCCTCAGGGGCTTGATGCTCTCGCCGAAGGACAAGGGACCGGGCCGCCCCCGCCCGCGCTGGGCGGCGGCCCTTCACTCGGGCCTGTAGATGCCGGTGACCGGATCGCGCTTCAATTTGCCCACGGGCGCCTCGGCGGCGCCCGCCGTGTCGTCCGCGTCCTGCGGGTGAAGCCTCGCATTGATGCGCCGCGCTTCCTGAACCAGCCAACGGGCGGCGGCCACCGACGCGATCATGCCCAGCGCGAGGGCAAGCATCGGCGGTATCGCAATCGGCATCAGTGTCTCCGCGAAATCGGTCGCGCGTGGCTCGAGCCACGCTCACAAGCCATACCGGCCCCACCAGGCTCGCGCCTCGAGGGTCGCGATCAAGTCTTCCACCGGAGTGAGGCGTCGTGAAGGCGCCTCCGAGAGGCCGAGGTCGATTCCCGGGATCGGCAGGCCGAGGAAGCCGCGCCCGCCGGCGACCAGCGGGGTGAGCACCCTGTCGCCGAAGCGCGCGCGCAGCGTCGTGCGCAGCTCGCCGACACCGTCCACGAGGCCGAGCGCAAGCCCGCGCTTTCCGGTCCAGAACTCGCCGGAAAATACGTCCTCCTCGTCGCCCCTGAGCTTCGGGCCGCGCCGCTCGCGCACCAGGCCGATGAAGTTCTCGTGGATTTCGCGCTGGATCGCCTTGAGCCGGGCCACGTCGTCGGGATTTTCGGGGAGAAACGGATCGAGCATCGCCTTGCGCGCGCCGGAGACGTAGAGCCTGCGCTCGACCCCGATCTTCTCCATCAGCTTGCTGAACCCGAACGAGCCGCCCACGACCCCGATCGAGCCCACGATCGAGTTCTCGTCCGCGATGATCTCGTCCGCCGCGCAGGCGATCATGTAGCCGCCCGAAGCGGCGACGTCCTCCACGAAGGCGAGCACCGGCACCTGCTTGGCTTCGGCGAGCTGCCGGATGCGGCCGAAGATCAGGTGCGCCTGGGCCGCCGAGCCGCCGGGAGAGTTGATGGACAGGGCGACGGCGGCCGGCTGGCGGTAGCCGAAGGCCCGGTCGAGCGCCCGCGCACAGGAGGCGAGCGTCAGTCCCGGACGAAACGGGGTCGAGAAGCCCACGAGCCCGGTCAGCCTCACCACCGGCACCACCGGCGCATCGCCCCCCAGCCAGCGGGGGAGCACCGTGCGCAGCGTCTTCAATCGACCTTGCCCGGAAGATGCGTCGGCCATGACGGCTCCGGCGGAGATTCGAGCCCCACCATCAGAAACATGGCAGACGGCCCGGGGTTGCGTCGAGGCCTACGGCAAAGCGAGCGCAAGGCTGCCCGCCCCGCGCAGCACGGCCTCTGCCGCCGCGGTGGGCCGCCCTTCGGAATCGCTGAGCACCAGCCCGGGCAGCATGCGGAGCGGGCCTCTGCTTCCCTTGCGCGCCGAAACCAGGACGCGGATCGCCGCCGCGTCGGGACGCGGATGCACCGGCAGAACCGAGACGGCTCCGAAGCCGCGCGACAGCGCGGCAAGCACGTGCTCCAGCGCTTCGGCGCGCCAGATCAATGTCAGGACACCGTCCGGCGCGAGCAGGCGCCGGGCCGCCCGGCACCAGGCCTCGAGCCCGCCCGCGGCGGCATGGGCGCGCGCCCGCGCGGGATCGGGAGAGACGTTCTGCCGGGCGGGGTCGTTGAACGGCGGGTTCATGATGACGCCCTGCGCGCTGCCGGGGCCGAGAGCGGCGGCGCTCCAGGCGCGCGCGGGCGCGCTCACGTCGAGCAGAACCGCCCGCGCACGCGCCTCCAGGCGATTGCGGCGGATGTTCTCGGCCGCGAGCGCTGCGAGATCGGGGTCGCGCTCCACCAGCGTGACCGTCACTTGCGGCACCCGCACCGCAACCGCAAGGCCCGCGAGGCCCACGCCGGCCCCGAGGTCGACGACATGGTCGCCCGCCGCGGCGGGGGCGGCGGCGGCGAGCAGCACGCCGTCATGGCCGAAGCGGTGGCCGCGCCGGGGCTGCAGCAGGCGCAGGCGGCCGCCGAGCGCGGCGTCGTCGGTCACCTCCGGCGCGGATTGCCTGGCCGTCATGGGGAGCCGTCATGGGGCCGCAGCTCGTGGCCGAGGCCGGCCTCCTCGAGAAGGCGGCGGGCCTGCACAACATGGGCCTCGGGAACGAGCACGCGCCGCGCCAGAATGCCGATCGAACCTTCGAGCACGCTCATGTTGCGGTCGAGCACGAGATGGGGAATGCGGGCGCCGTCGAGCAGGGCGCCCACGGCCGAGAGCAGCACGGGGTCGTTGGTGCGCAGGATTTCGCGCATCGGCGTTCGCGGTCAGCCGGGGCGGCCGCCTCCCCTCTCGCCCGGGCCTGGATGCGCCAGGTAGGCGAGCATCTTCATCTCGCGGCGGCCGCGGGTGACGGTGCTGAGGATCAGCCCGCAGGTGAGCGAGAGAAAGGCCAAGAGCATCAGCCCCGTCGACAGCACCGCCGTGGGCAGGCGCGGCACGACGCCCTCGCGCATGTAGGTGATGAACAGCGGCACGGCGAGCACGATCGACGCGAAAGCGAGAACCGCGCCGATGGCGGCGAAAAACCGCAGCGGCCGCTCGGACTTGTACAGTCGGGCGATGGTCCAGGCGATGCGCAGCCCGTCCCGCCAGGTTCTGAGCTTGGAGGCGGAGCCCAGCGGGCGCGCGTAATAGGGCGTCGGAAGCTCGGCCACCGGCAGGCCGAGCTCGAGCGCGTGCACCGTGAGCTCGGTCTCGATCTCGAAGCCGCGGGAAAGGGCCGGGAAGGATTTCACGTAGCGGCGCGAGAAGACCCGATAGCCGGACAGCACGTCGGTGAAGGCGTGGCCGAACATGTCGGCGACGGAGCGGCTGAGCAGCCGGTTGCCGGCGCGGTGGCCGCGCCGGTAGGCGGCCTCGTCGCGGTCGACGCGGGCGCCCACCACCATGTCGAGCCGCTCGGAGATGAGCTGGGCGATCATGCGCGGCGCGCTCGCCGCGTCGTAGGTGGCGTCGCCGTCCACCAGGACGTAAATGTCGGCGTCGACGTCGGCGAACATGCGCCGCACCACGTGCCCCTTGCCCTGGTGCCGCTCGCGGCGCACCACGGCGCCCGCGGCGCGCGCAACCTCCGCCGTGCGGTCGACGGAATTGTTGTCGTAGACGTAGATCTCGGCGCTCGGCAGCGCGGCACGAAAGTCGGCGACGACCCGGGCGATCGCCGCCTCCTCGTTGTAGCAGGGAACGAGCACGGCGATGCGCTGCCCGGCGGCGACGCTCCGAAGGTCCTCTCCACTGTCGGTGGGCTTCAACATGGGCCTCGGCCGCTCTCCCCGTGAATCGCGGACCCTTGCCGCACCACCATGCCGTTTCTATGCTGGCGGCGCCATTGCAATTCGTGCGATCCGCCCCGTCTGGAGGAGTCCACTTGGCCGTCGTCGTTCCCTTCGAAAACCGTCCGGAACCCTCGATCGAGCCTCTGGCTGCGCTTGTGGGGCCCGACATGGAGCGTGTCAACGCCGCGATTCTGAGCCGGACCGGATCGCAGGTGGCGATGATCCCCGAGGTGGCCAACCACCTGATCAATTCCGGCGGCAAGCGCCTGCGCCCGATGCTCACCCTCGCGATGGCGCAGCTCGCCCGCTACGAAGGCACGGCGCATGTGAAGCTCGCCGCCTCGGTCGAGTTCATGCACACCGCCACCCTCCTGCACGACGACGTGGTCGACGAGAGCGAGATGCGGCGCGGCAAGCTCGCCGCCCGCATGCTCTGGGGCAACGAGGCGAGCGTGCTCGTGGGGGATTTTCTCCTCGGCCAGGCGTTCAAGATGATGGTCGAGGTGGGGTCCCTGCGGGCGCTCGAAATCCTCTCGTCGGCGGCGGCCGTGATCGCCGAGGGCGAGGTGATGCAGCTTGCGGCCGCCAAGAACACCGCGACGACGGAGGACGAATACGTGGCGGTGATCCGCGCCAAGACCGCGGAGCTCTTCGCCGCCGCCTGCGAGGTCGGCCCCGTCCTCGCCGCGCTGCCGAAGGCGGAGCAGAACGCCTGCCGCTCCTTCGGCATGAATCTCGGCATCGCCTTCCAGCTCGTGGACGATGCGCTGGACTACGGCGGGGCGAGCGCGAAGCTCGGCAAGAACACCGGCGACGACTTCCGCGAAGGCAAGATCACCCTGCCGGTCGTGCTCGCCTACCGGCGGGGGTCCGAGCCCGAGCGCGCCTTCTGGCGGCGTACGCTCGAGCAGGGGGACATCCGGGACGGGGACCTCGACCAGGCCATCCTCTTGATGACACGGCACAAGGCGCTGGAAGACACCGTCAAGCGCGCCCGCCACTACGGCGCGATCGCCAAGGACGCGCTCGCCCTGTTTCCCGACTCCCCGATCAAGGCCGCGCTGATCGAGACCGTCGAATTCTGCATCGCCCGGGCGCATTGACGCCGGCGAGCCGCGCGGTGCGAATCCACCACCCCGGCCGGTCCGCGCGCAGGGCCCGCGCCGCCCGCTCCGCCGCGCGGGCGCTGTCGAACAGCGCGAAGCAGGTCGCGCCCGAGCCGGACATGCGCGCAAGCCGCGCGCCCTCGAGCCCGCGCAGCGCCGCGAGCACCTCGGCGATCACGGGCTCGAGCTTGATCGCGGCGGGCTCGAGATCGTTGGCGCCGGCGCGCAGGAAGGCGAGCAGCGCCTCCCGCCCGCGCGAGGGCGGCATCGCTTCGGGGCCGGGTTCGTGCGGCGCCCGCGCGGCGAGATCCAAGGCGGCAAAGACCGCGCCGGTCGGCAGGTGCACGCCGGGATTGACCAGAATGGCCGGCAGCGGCGGCAGTTCGATCGGATCGGACAGGATGTCTCCGCGCCCGCGCATGATCCGCGAAAGCGAGGCCAGGCACACCGGAACATCCGCCCCCGTCGCCGCGGCCGCGGCGAGGAGGCGCGGATCGCCCTCGCCCAGGCCGTTGCTGCGGGCCAAGAGCCGCAGCGCCGCCGCGGCATCCGCGGAGCCGCCGCCGAGGCCGGCCGCGACGGGCAGCCGTTTGGTGAGCACGAAGCGGCCGAGGCGCAGCCCCTCGACCCGCGCGGCGAGCGCGCGTGCCGCCTTCAGGACGAGATTGTCGGCAGGCGGCCCCGCGAGGTCGGCCTTGGGCCCTTTCAGCATCAGCTCGAGGTCCGGGTCGGGCAAGAGCTCCAGCCGATCGCCGACCGAGGCGAAGGCGACGAGGCTCTCGAGCTCGTGGTAGCCGTCCGCCCGGCGGCCCAGCACCCGCAAGGTGAGATTCACCTTGGCGGGCGCGCACTCGACCAACGGACCTGCAGCCACCGCGGACTCTCGAGGCCGGATCAACCGCCGTTGCCCGTCTTGGCCTGCTTGTCCTTCTCGGCGTCCGCTGCGGAGGAGGGCGAGCCGTCCGTGAGCCCGACCCTCAGCTTCTCCTCGATCTTCTTGAGATCCTCGGGCTCCGGCTTGAGGTCGCGGGCGTGCGACCACTGGAACCGGGCCTCGAGATGGCGGCCGACCTTCCAATAGGCGTCGCCGAGATGGTCGTTGATGGTCGGATCCTCCGGCTTGAGCTCGACCGCCCGCTCGAGATGCTTCACGGCCTCCTCGAAATCGCCGATCCGGTAATAGGCCCAGCCGAGCGAGTCGACGATGTAGCCGTCGTCGGGCCGCTGCTCCACGGCGCGGCGGATCATCTGCATGCCCTCTTCGAGGTTCACGCCCTGGTCGATCCAGGAGTAGCCGAGATAGTTGAGCACGTGAGGCTGATCGGGGAAGAGTTCGAGCGCCTTCTTCAGGTCGGCCTCCGCCTTCGCCCACTGCTTGTCGCGCTCGTAGCAGATGCCGCGAAAATAGAAGATCAGCCAGTGGGGCTTCTCGGGCTTCGCGATCGTCTCGATGCCCTTGCCGTACACCTCCGCGCATTCGTGGAACGACTTGCGGGCGCGCAGGATGTTGCCGAGCGCCATGATGGCCTCGATGTCGTCCGAACGGGCGGCGATGAGCGCGTTGAGCCGCTTCTTCGCCTCCTCCGTGCGGTCGACCGCGTCATAGTTGACGGCGAGCTGAATCTCGGCGTTGCGCCGCAGCGGCGAATCCTGCGGCACGCGCTCGTAGATGTCGATCGCGAGCTCCGGCTTTTTCAGGTTCTCGTAGAGGTCCGCGAGCGACAGCAGCGCAAGGGCGTGCCTGGGCTGCAGATAGAGCGCGAGCTGGAGATAGAGGATGCTGAGATCCTCGCCGCCCTGGCGCGCCAGCGATGCGCCGAGCCCATAGAGCACCTCCGCCGCGCCCGCCTGCGGGGACTCGATGAGCGGCGCAAGCTTCCCCCCGCGCTTGATGTCCTGGATTTCTTCGACAATCAGCGGATGGCCGGGCAACAGCTTTTCGAATTTTTCGAAGACGCTCAGCGCCTCGTCCTTCTTGCCCTGGCGCGCGACCCAGCGGCCGTAGGCCTCGACGGCGCGCAGGGCGTTGCTGTCCGCCTTGTAGGCGTTTTCCAGGCGCTTGCCGGCCTCGCGCCGCTTTCCGGCGAGGTCGAGGATGAGCCCGGTGTGCAGGTCCTTGAAGATTCCGTACCAGTCGGGCCCGACGAGCTTGTCGATCGCGTCCACGGCCGCGCGGGCGTCGCCCGCGCCGTATTGGGCCCAGCCGGCGAGCAGCGTGGCGGTCAGGTCCGCGATGGGGCCGCGCACCGACAAGGCGAGATGCTGGCGCGCCGCCGCATACTGCTTGGTCTTGATGCTGCGCACCCCGAGCACCAGCCGGGCGATCCGGTGGGTGCGGTCGATCTGCACGATGCGCTCGGCGAGCCGGGACGCCTCGTCCAGATCCCCGTCGAGCGCGAGCGACAGGAAGGTTCGCTCGAGCAGTTCCCCGTTGCGCGGATCGGCCCGCAAGGCCGCCTTGTAGTACGCCGCGGCGGCCGCGGCGTCGCGCTGAAGGCCCGCGTGGCGGGCGGCGAGGTAGCTGCCCGCCGGCGAGATGCGCGCAAGGTCCTGAGGACCGGGCGCCGCGGGAGCCGCAGGAGTTGCATCCTGCGCCGCAGAGGCGGGCAGGCAGGAAACGCCGGCGGCGAAGGCGATGGCCGCAGCGCTCCGAAGCAAGAACGAACGTGTCACGGTCGACTGATCTCCATGGGCTAACGGCACCCGGCTTACGGCGTTGGCGCGCAGGATGGCCCTTTTAAGGCGAAGCCACGCCTTCGTGCACTCTCGGATCCGGCGAATCGGGCCGGCGGCGGGCCATCACATGTTCGGGTAATTCGGGCCGCCTCCACCTTCGGGCGGCACCCATGTGATGTTCTGGTTGGGGTCCTTTATATCACACGTTTTGCAGTGCACGCAGTTCTGCGCGTTGATGACGAAACGCGTCTCGCCGCCCTCCTCGACCCATTCGTACACGCCGGCCGGACAGTAGCGCGCCGAGGGACCCCCGTAAACGTCGTGCTCCGACGCCTTCTGCAGCCGCATATCCTTCACCAGAAGGTGCACCGGCTGGTCCTCCTCGTGGTTGGTGTTGGAGATGAACACCGAGGAGAGCTTGTCGAAGGTGATGACGCCGTCGGGCTTGGGATAGGCGATGCGCGGCATCTCGGCCGCGGGTTTCAGCGTCGCGAAGTCGGGCTTGCCGTGGCGCAGCGTGCCGAACAGCGAAAAGCCGAGCGTGTTGGTCCACATGTCCAGCCCGCCGAGCGTCACGCCCAGGATGGTGCCGAACTTCGACCAGAGAGGCTTCACGTTGCGGACCTTCCAGAGGTCGCGGCCGACGTCGGAGGCGCGCCAGGCGTCCTCGTAGGCGCTCAATTCGTCGTTGGCCCGGCCGGCGGCGATGGCGGCGGCCACGTGCTCGGCCGCGAGCATGCCCGAGAGCATCGCATTATGCGTGCCCTTGATGCGCGGCACGTTGACGAAGCCGGCCGCGCAGCCGATGAGCGCGCCGCCGGGAAAGGCGAGCTTCGGCACCGACTGGTAGCCGCCCTCGGTGATGGCCCGCGCGCCATAGGCGATGCGCTTGCCGCCCTCGAAGGTCGGGCGCACCAGCGGATGGGTCTTGAAGCGCTGGAACTCGTCGTAGGGCGACAGCCAGGGATTCTCATAGTTGAGGTGGACGACGAAGCCGACCGACACCAGGTTGTCGCCCCAGTGATAGAGGAACGAGCCGCCGCCGGTGCGGCGGTCGAGCGGCCATCCGAACGTATGCTGCACAAGCCCGGCGCGGTGGCGCTCCGGCGCGACCTGCCACAGCTCCTTGATTCCGATGCCGAACTTCGGCGGCTCGCGGCCCCGGTCGAGGCCGAAGCGGGCGATCAGGCCCTTGGTGAGGTTGCCGCGCGCGCCCTCGGCGAACAGCGTGTACTTGGCCTTGAGCTCCATCCCGCGGGCGAAGGTGTCCTTGGGCCTGCCGTCCCTGCCGAGCCCCATGTCCCCGGTGGCGATGCCGACGACCTCGCCCTTATCTCCGTAGAGCACTTCCGTGGCGGCGAAGCCGGGATAGATCTCGACCCCCAGCGCCTCCGCCTTGCCGGCGAGCCAGCGGCACACTTCGCCGAGCGAAACGATGAAATTGCCGTGATTGTTCATCAGCGGCGGCATGATGATGTTCGGCAGCCGCACCCCGCCGGCCCCGCCCAGCCAGTAGAAGCGGTCGTCCGTGACGGGCGTCTTGATCGGCGTATCTTCGTTCCGCCACTCCGGAAGCAGGCGATCGAGCCCGATCGGGTCGATCACCGCTCCGGACAGGATGTGCGCGCCGACCTCGGAGCCCTTCTCCACCACCACGACGGCGAGATCGGGCGCGAGCTGCTTCAGGCGGATGGCCGCGGAAAGCCCGGCCGGCCCGGCGCCGACGATCACCACGTCGAATTCCATGGCCTCGCGTGGCGGCAGTTCGGTCTCGGGCATCGGCATCTCCTGCGGAAGGTGGCGACGGGCGGCCCGCGCCTCAGGGAGAAGAGGGGCGCGCGGCCGGTTGCCCCGCGGGCCCGCCCCGGTCGTGGGACCGTCCGGGTCCCGCGACCCGCGCCGCCGCGCGGGCCGCGCCTCGGGATCAGGGCGGAACGAGTCCCGGCGCTCGCGCTCGATTCCCGAATATGGTTTTTCCACGTTTGCGCGCGGCCGGCAATGCGGCCGAAGGTCGGCATGATATGATCCCGCGGCCATGACTCCGGATCGCGCCCGCGCCGCCCGCGAACTGCTCGCCTTTTATCTCGAGACCGGCGTGGAAAGCCTCGTCGGCGAAGCCCCCGTCGACCGCCTGGCGGACCGCGGGGAGGACGCGGCGGCGGCCGTGCCGCAGCCACCGGCCCTCGCGGACCGCGCGCGCTCCGCTGCGCCCGCAAGCGGCTTCGCGGCGAGGAACGGGGAGACGCTTGCGCGGCCGGGGGCTCCGCCCCCGCAGACGCCGCTGCGCGAACCCGCCGCCGTCATCCCTTCGCCCGCGCCGATGCCGCCGGACAGTGCCGTCATGGCGGCGCGCGAGGCCGCGCGGTCCGCGCGCAGCCTCGACGAGCTGCGCGCCATTCTCGAACGCTTCGAGGGCTGCGCGCTGAAGTTCATGGCGAAGCAGCTCGTCTTCGCGGACGGCAATCCCGAAGCACGGGTGATGTTTGTGGGCGAAGCGCCGGGGCGCGAGGAAGATCTCGCGGGGCTGCCCTTCGTGGGCCGCTCCGGACAGCTCCTCGACCGCATGCTCGCGGCGATCGGGCTCGACCGCACGCGCGCCTACATCGCCAACATCATCCCGTGGCGTCCGCCGGGAAATCGCGATCCCTCGGTCCAGGAAACCCAAATCTGTCTGCCGTTCATCCAGCGGCAGATCGAACTCGTGGACCCGGACGTGCTCGTCTGCCTCGGCAAGCCGTCCACCGCCGCGCTGCTCGGCGTGAACGACGGCATCAAGCGCACGCGCGGGCGCTGGTTTTCCTATCACACCGGCACGCGCGAAATCCGTGCGATGCCGACCTATCACCCCGCCTTCCTGTTGCGCTCCCCGCTGGAGAAACGCCAGGCTTGGCGCGACCTCCTGGCGATCAAGAAGGCGCTGGCGGAGTGACGCGCGCTTTTCTCCGTCAGTCGAGCGCGACGAGCACCGCTCCGGCGGCGATGAGCAGAACGCCGAGCCAGCCCGCGAGGGAAAGGCTCTCGCCGAGAAACAGCGCGCCGAACACCGCGACCAGCACCACGCTCAACTTGTCGACCGGCGCGACCTGACCGGCATTGCCGAGCTGGAGGGCGCGGAAGTAGCAGAGCCAGGACGCTCCGGTGCCGAGCCCCGACAGCAGCAGGAAAAGATAGACGCGCGCAGGAATCGTCGTCGGCGCCTGCCACTGTCCCGTGAGCGCGAGAAACAGCGCGAGCGTCGGCACGATGACGAGGGTGCGGATCAGGGTTGCGAAATCGGAATTGACGTTCTCGACGCCGACCTTGGCGAAGATCGCCGTGAGCGCCGCGAAGACCGCCGAGAGAAAGGCCCAGAATTGCCAGGACATGGCCATGTCGAACCCCGTTGCTTTCTCCGTGCGCCCGTCGAGACGGCGATCCTGCGCGGAATTTATGCCTGCGCTCGGCGGGAGAGCAATGTGTGCGGCCGGCCTTTTCTCCTTGCCCGGACGGTCCTAGACTTTTCCCATGGACCTCGATCCCGTCTTGCTCGCGCGCGCGCAGTTCGCCTTCACGATCGCGTTCCATATCATCTTCCCGAGCTTCACGATCGGGCTGTCGGCCTACATCGCTACGCTCGAAGTGCTGTGGGTGGCGACCGGGCGCGAGCACTTTCAGCGCGTCTCGCGATTCTGGACGAAGATTTTCGCCGTCTCCTTCGCCATGGGCGTGGTGTCGGGCATCGTGCTCTCCTACCAGATCGGCACCAATTGGAGCGGCTTTTCGCGGCTCGCGGGCAACGTGGTCGGGCCGCTCATCGGCTACGAGGTGCTGACCGCGTTCTTCCTCGAAGCGACGTTCCTCGGCGTGCTCCTGTTCGGCGAAGGCCGGGTGCCGCGCTGGCTGCACGTCATGTCGGCGATCTTCGTCGCGCTCGGCACGACGTTCTCCGCCTTCTGGATTCTGTCGGCCAACAGCTGGATGCAGACGCCCACCGGCCATGAGATGCGCGACGGCGTCGCCTTCCCCGTGGACTGGCTTTCCATCGTCTTCAATCCGAGCTTTCCCTATCGTCTCGCCCATATGGTGAACGCGGCGTATCTCACGACCGCGTTCTGCGTGCTGGCGGTCGGCGCGCGCTACCTGCTCGCCGCCCGGCACGAGGAGGAGGCGCGGACAATGGTCCGCATGGCCGTGGGGCTTTTGGCGATTCTCGCGCCGTTGCAGCTCCTCATCGGCGATCTGCACGGCCTCAACACGCTCGAGCACCAGCCGATCAAGATCGCCGCCATGGAGGCGCACTGGGACGGCTCGAAACCGGGCGACTTCCACATCCTCGCTTGGCCCGACGAGAAAGCCGAGACGAACCGCTTCGCGCTATCGATCCCGCGCGGCGCCTCACTCATCCTGACGCACGATCCGAACGGCCTCTTCCCCGGTCTCGCGAGCGTGCCGCTGCAGGACCGCCCGCCGGTGTGGCCGGTGTTCTATGCCTTCCGCATCATGCTGGCGATCGGCTTCGTGATGATCGGCGCCGGCCTGTTCGGCGTCTGGCTGTGGTGGCGGGGCCGGCTGTTCAACACGCGCTGGTATCTCACGCTCGCGGCGCGGAGCTGGTGGATCGGCTTCGTCGCCATCATGGCCGGTTGGGTAGTGACGGAAAGCGGCCGCCAGCCGTGGATCGTGTACGGCATCCAGCGCACGGCCGAAGCGGTCTCGCCAGTGCCCGCCGCGGCCGTGGCCTCCACCTTTGCGCTGTTCATCGTCGTCTATGCGATCATTTTTTCTGCCGGCATCTACTTCATCAATCGCCTCATCAAATACGGGCCGGTAGTCCGCGAACCCGAGCCGCAGGAGGGCGTGCCGAGCCGCCCGATCTCCGCGGCCGAGGACGCGGGACGGCACGCCATCGCGGAGCGCAGATAGATGGAGGCTTATCTGCCGCTCATCTGGGCCGTCATCATCGGCGTCGCCGTCATGATGTACGTCATCCTCGACGGCTTCGACCTCGGCGTCGCGCTGCTGTTTCCCTTCGCGGAGAGCGAGCGCGAACGCGACCAGATGATGCGCTCCATCGCGCCCTTCTGGGACGGCAACGAGACCTGGCTGGTGCTCGGCGGTGGCGGCCTGCTGGTCGCCTTTCCCGCGGCCTATGCGGTGCTCATGCCCGCGCTTTACATCCCGATCATCGTGATGCTGCTCGCGCTCGTCTTCCGCGGCGTCGCGTTCGAGTTCCGCACCGTGGCGCAGCGCAAGGCCGCCTGGAACGCCGCATTCGCCGGCGGCTCGCTCGTCGCCACGCTGGCGCAGGGCGCCGTGCTCGGCGGCCTCATCCAGGGCATCAAGGTCGAGAACGGCATCTTCGCGGGCGGTCCGTTCGACTGGGCGCGCCCGCTCGCGCTGCTGTGCGGCCTCGGCCTGACCGCGGGCTACGGGCTTTTGGGCGCAACCTGGCTGATCTGGCGGACCGAAGGCGCCGTCGCCGAGCGCGCGCGGGGGCAGGCCAAGGTTCTGCTCGCGGCCGTGCTCGTCTTCATGGGCGCGGTGAGCCTCTACACCCCGCTCGCGTCCGAAGAGATCGCCGCCCGGTGGTTCTCCATTCCCAACATCCTGCTGCTGTGGCCGGTGCCGATCGTCACCGTGGCGCTCGCCTGGGCGGCATGGCGCTGGATCGAGGCGCGCTACGACGTGCTGCCGTTCGCGGCCGCGATCGGCCTCTTTCTGCTCGGCTATTTCGGCCTCGTCGTGTCGCGGTTTCCCTATATCGTGCCGCCCTCGCTGACGATCTGGGAGACCGCGGCGGCGCCGTCGAGCCAGATCTTCATGCTGGTCGGGACGGCGATCCTGCTGCCGCTCATCCTCGGCTATATCGGCTGGTCGTACTGGGTCTTCCGCGGCAAGGTGCGCGAGGGCGAGGGCTACCACTGAGGCGTTCCCGAGCGGCGAAATTCGCCCCCCGCATTCTCGAGGTTTGCGGCGCCGCTATCGCCCCTGCGCGGCCGGCGCCTGCGGGCGGATCAGGCCCCAGCCGACGCGCAGCGCCGGCAGCACGCCCTCGATCGGGCGGGCGAAGGATTGCGGCACTTCGGCCACGAGGTCGGGGAAGCGGGCGCGGATCGCCGGCGGCGGCTCGCCGGCAGGGTCGACGAGCGGCCAGACGGCGATGGCCCCCTTGCTGCGCACGTCCTGCTCGCTGAGCCAGGGAGTCTGCGCCGGCGCTTCGGCATTGAACACGGGCGGCCGGTCCGGCAGGCTCGCGGCAAGCGCGTAGGCCAAAGGCGAGTCGCCCACGACGATCGCCGGCGCGCCGCCCGTGCGCCGCCGAAACGTGTCGCCGAAGAACTGCGCCATGGCGGCGACGGGCTGTCGGCTCGAGAGGTCCACGAGCCCGGTCCAGGGCAGGGCCAGGCAGGCGGCGGCGACCGCGAGCGGCGGCGCGAGCAGCAGCGCAAGCCAGACCACGCCGAGCACCCGCTGGCGATGCAGCACGATGTGCTCGCCCGCGCTGACCACGACCGCGAGACCCGACATCAGCGCGAGCGGCGCGCCGAAGCCCGGTTCGACCGCCCCGCCGGCGAGCGCCAGGGCGAGCGCGCCCGCAAGCGGCATCGCAAGCGCGAAGAAGAGGACGAACGGACGCGCGAGCGCCGGGGTGCCGGGGCGCGCGATCTTGGGCGCCGGGGGCCCCTTGCCGGATCGCCAGCGGCTCGCGAGCCCGACGAGCGCGATGAGCCCGGCATGGGCGCCGAGCAGGGCCGCGAGCAGGAGCGGCCAGCGCGCAAGCCGCGCGCCGATGTCGGCCGGCGCGCCGACAAGGCCCAGCGCGGCCCACCCGCCGAACCGCAGCAGCCAGACGGCGTGCGGCAGCGCAATCAGCGCGGCCGTCGCGCCGGCCGCCCAGGGATCGATGCTCGCGAGCGCCGCCCTGCCCGCCCGCGTCGCGAGCGTGAACAGCGCGAGCAGCAGGGCGAGCAGCAGGCCCCAATAGCTCGTCAGGAGCAGCCATCCGAGCGTCACGGCGACAGCGATCCAGGCGTTGCGTCGGCCTTCGCCGACGGCGCGCCAGTAGTGCAGCAGGCACAGCGCGGTGAGCGGCAAAGCGAGAATCGCCGGGCCGAACTCCGGCGTCGGCGCCGACAGCACCAGGATCCCGCCCATCAGCAGCACCGCCATGGCGGCGTGCTGCGCGCCGACCATGGCGCGGCCGAGGGCAAACACCGCCCACAGCGCGGCGAGCACGCAAAGCTGCGCGAGGATATAGACGCCGATCACGCGTCCGCCCGCCGCCTTGAAGGCGAAATCCGCGAACCAGAACGCGAGCGGCGGCCCGCGCCAGGAGCCGAGCTGATGCGCCTGGCCGATGGCCAGCGCCGCCGCCAGCTCGCCCGGCGGGCTCGTATAGAACAGGGCCGGAACAAGCACCCACAGCGCGGCCTGCGCGAGCGCCGCGACCC
Organism: Variibacter sp.; assembly: GCA_019689555.1. Lineage (GTDB taxonomy): Bacteria > Pseudomonadota > Alphaproteobacteria > Rhizobiales > Xanthobacteraceae > JADGHE01. The sequence goes on from JADGHE010000008.1 coordinate 59,110, forward strand.
AGAACACCGCGGCCGGGCGGGCGCGCAGAATCTCGACGATCAAGGAGACGTACGACATGGCGGAAGGCGGGCTGCCGGGCGCTCGGGACGTGACGCGCAGAAATAGGCCCGGCTTCGCCCGCGGGGCAACCGCGGGATCAGATCAGCCGGCAAGCGGCCTCCTCGAGGCGCTCCTGTTCCGGTGTGGCGCAGAGCGCGGCCACGGGGGCAAACGAGCGCCGATGATGTGCGGTCGGGCCGAGGCGGGCGAGTGCGTTGAAATGTTCCGGCACGCTGTAGCCCATGTGCCGCTCGAAACCGTAGCCGGGAAGGGCGGCGCCGACCTGCATCATCAGCCGGTCGCGCGTGACCTTGGCGACGATCGAGGCCGCCGCGATCGAGGCGACCCGGGCGTCGCCGCCGATCACCGGCTCGCACGCGCACGGCACCGCGATGCGATCGCAGCCGTCCACGAAGACGAGCTTCGGCGCGACCGGCAGGGCGGCCACGGCCCGCGCCAGCGCCCACAGCGAGGCCTCGCGGATGTTGTCGCGGTCGATTCGCGCCGTCGAGGCGAAGGCGACGGCGACATGGGCCGTGGCGCAGATCTTTTCGTAGAGCTTCTCGCGCTCGGCGGCCGACAGTCGCTTGGAATCGTCGAGGCCCCGGGGGACGCGATTGGGATCGAGGATCACCGCCGCCGCGACGACCGGGCCGGCAAGCGGCCCGCGCCCCGCTTCGTCGCAGCCGGCGACGGGCGCAAGCCCTCGCGCGATCGCGCGGCGCTCGCGCGCAAAGGTCGGGCGTTCGGGCGCGTCGTTCAGCGGCAGCCGGGGCGCCCGTTCGGCCTCGCGATCGGGCGCTGCCGGCGCGGTCTCGGAGCGGCGACTCATTGGCCGCGATCCTGCGGCCCGCGCCGCGGCGGCGCAAGCGCGCCCGCCCGTGCCTGTTGAGAGCGGGGATTTCTCCCCTTCTTCGTCTCAGCCGGATGCAGTGGAAGGGCTCGGCCGCAGAAAGATGAGCTCGCTGTCGTCATAGCGCCGCCGCTCGATGACCGTGAAGCCTTCCGGTGCGTTGAAGCCCGCCTCCGCGGCCTCCTCGACAACGACGACCGCGTCGGGCGCGAGCCAGCCCCCCTCGCGTGCGCTCGCGAGCGCCAGCTCGCCGAGCCCGCGGCCATAAGGCGGATCGGCGAAGACGAGCGAAAACGGCTCCATCGGATGCACGGGGCCGAGCTTCGTCGCGTTGCGCCGGAAGATGCGGGCGAGACCGCCGAGGCCCAGCGCCTCGACATTGGCGCGGATCAGCGCCCGCGCCTCCGCGGCATCGTCGATGAACACCGCGAGCGCCGCCCCGCGGGAGAGCGCCTCCAGCCCGAGCGCGCCCGTGCCGGCGAAAAGATCGAGCACGCGCGCCCCCGTGATGGGATCGCCGTAGCCGTGCGCGAGAATGTTGAACAGGGATTCGCGCAGGCGATCGGCGGTCGGCCGGATGGCCGCCGATTTTGGGGAATGGAGCCCGCGGCCCCGCAAACGGCCGCCGACGATGCGCACGCTAGCCTCTCCTCGTCTTGCGTCGGCGGGATGCGCCGGCGGTCGAGAATCCTTTTTTGTCCGGCGCAGGCTTGCCCGGCGCGGACCTGCTCCCGCCGGCCTTCGGCCGGGCGGGCGCCTCCCGCCCGGTCTCCTCGGCGACCGCAGGCTTGATCGGGGAAAGCGGCGCGGAGAAATCCGCCCCCGCAAGCCGCGCCAGGCGTTCGCCGATCTGGTCGCGCAGCACGCGGGTTTTCACCTCCTCGACCGCGCCCCGCGGCAGATCGCCGAGCTGGAACGGCCCGTAGGATACCCGGATCAGCCGGTTCACCTGCAGGCCGAGTGCCGCAAGCACCTTGCGGATCTCGCGGTTTTTTCCCTCGCGGATTGCGAAGGTGAGCCACACATTCGATCCTTGGACGCGGTCGAGCGTCGCTTCGATCGCGCCGTAGCGAACGCCGTCGATCTCGATGCCCTGGCGCAGCCGGTCCAGCGCCTTCTGCGTCACCGCGCCGTGCGCACGCACGCGGTAGCGCCGGAGCCAGCCGGTCGAGGGCAGCTCGAGCACGCGGGCGAGCCCGCCGTCGTTGGTGAGCAGCAGGAGGCCCTCGGTGTTAAAGTCGAGCCGCCCCACGCTGACGAGACGCGGCAGGCCCTGGGGCAGGGCCTCGAAGATCGTCGGGCGCCCCTCCGGATCGGCATGGGTCGTCACGAGCCCGCGCGGCTTGTGGTAGAGGAACAACCGGGTGCGCTCGCGCGCCGGCAACGGCTTGCCGTCCACGAGGACGCGGTCTTCTGCGGTCACGTTGCGCGCCGGCGAGGTGATGACGGCGCCGTTCACGGTCACGCGCCCCTGCGCGATCCAGGCTTCGGCCTCGCGCCGGGAACACAGGCCGGCCCGCGCCATCACTTTCGCGATGCGCTCCCCGGCCTCGTGAGCTCGCTCTTTGTGCTCCGCCATCGCGATCGGTGCCCTTTTCCTCGATTCGCGCCGCGCGCGGCCGGCGCGGGCCGCTATTCCCTAATCCCGGTCTACCGCCCTTGCGAAGATCGGGAGTATGGATTTCCGTCCGCCGCGTGCGGCCGTCAAACCGATTAAGGAAGCGCACCCTGCCACCGCGACCCTTCATGGACATCGCGCTCGAGGAGGCCCGGGCCGCGGCGGCCCGCGGCGAGGTTCCGGTCGGCTGCGTCGTGGTGCGCGAGGGCCGCGCGATCGCCCGCGCCGGGAACCGCACGCTGGCGGAGCGCGATCCCACCGCGCATGCGGAGCTCATCGCGATTCGCGAGGCCGCCCGCGCGCTCGGCACCGAGCGGCTTGCCGACTGTGATCTCTACGTCACGCTCGAGCCGTGCACCATGTGCGCGGCCGCGATCGCCTTCGCGCGCATTCGCCGCCTCTATTACGGCGCGCCCGACCCCAAGGGCGGGGCTGTGGAAAACGGGGTGCGCTTCTTCGCCGCGGCGACCTGCCATCACCGGCCCGAGATCTACGGCGGGCTCGGCGAAGCGGAAGCGGCCGCGCTCCTGCGCGCGTTCTTCGCCGCCCGGCGCTGAGGCGCCGGGTCCGGCCGCGGCGGGCGCGCCGGCGGGGGCGAACGCCCTCCGCGGCTGGCGGCGCTCCGCGCCCGTCAGTGGGCGAGGGTGGCGGGGGCGCCCGGTTGCCGGAGCGGATGTTCGCGGGCGAAGGCGTCCTGCGCGAAGCAGGCCGCCGCGATGCGCGCGACCGTGGGATAAGGCGCAAGATCGAGCTTGAAGAACCCGGCGGCGACGGCCTGGCTCGCGAGGCAGATGTCGGCGAGCGTCAGGCTGTCCCCATGGCAGTAGCGCCCCGTCGCCGGATCGCGCGACAGATGGGCTTCGAGCGCGCGCAGCGCCTCGGTCTGCCAGTGTGCGATCCAGGTGTTGAGCTGCGTCTCGTCGAAGTTGAACCGCTGGGTGAGAAAGTTACGCACCCGCGGCACCGACAGCGGATGCGAGTCCGAGACGACGATCTGCGAGAGGCCGCGCACGCGGGCGCGACCGCGCGCGTCCGCCGGCAGAAGCGGCGGGTTCGGATAGACCTCCTCCAGATATTCGAGGATCGCCATGGACTGGAACAGCGGCAGGCCCCCGTCGTCGAGCACGAGCGCGGGAATAACCTTCTGCGGATTGACGTCGAGATAGTCGCCTCGGTGCTGGTCGCCCTGGAGAAGGTCGACGTTCACGGTTTCGACCGCGACGCCCTTGAGCCTCAGCGCCACGCGCACCCGGTAGGTCGCAAGCGAGCGCCAAAACGTGTAAAGCTTCACCGGACCCTCCCCCTTGTGCCATGGCGCGCGACGGCGCGCCGTGTGCATCCGTCTCTCGCGGATTGGTGCGCATCGTTATCATGCACGGGCAGCGCACCGCAAACTTCGGGCGCCTCTCGCCGCCGGGGCAGCTTGCGTCGCGGCGGGGCGAAGGCGGCCCTGAAGGAACCGTCTGCGGCCGAACCGAAAGGAGCGTTTCGACAATGAGTTCAGTCACAAAAGGAACCGTCGGCGTCATCGGGCTGGGAATCATGGGCGGCGCCATCGCACGCAACCTGGCGGCGGCGGGCTGGCGCGTCGTCGGCTACGATCTCGATGCGGCGCGCCGCGAGGAGGCGGCCTCCAACGGCGTCGAGATCGCGAACAGCGCCGAAGGGGTCGCGCAGGCCGCGCCCGCGATTCTGACCAGCCTGCCGAAACCCGCCGCGCTGATGGCGACCGTCGAGGCCATCGTCGCGGCGAAGGCGGAGCGCCGCACCGTCGCGGAGCTCAGCACCTTTGCAATCGCCGACAAGACCGCGGCGGAGGAGATTCTGCGCCGCGCGGGCCATGTGATGCTCGATTGTCCGCTGAGCGGCACCGGCTCGCAGGCGAAGGCGAAGGATCTCGTCGTCTATGCGAGCGGCGACACGCAGGCGATCGAGGCGCTGCGGCCGGTGTTCGCCGATTTCGCCCGCGAGACGCACGATCTCGGCGCCTTCGGCAATGGCATGAAGATGAAGTTCGTCGCCAACCTGCTGGTGGCGATCCACAACGTCGCCTCCGCCGAGGCCATGGTGCTCGGCATGAAGGCCGGCCTCGACCCGCACCAGGTATTCAAGCTCGTGAAGTCCGGCGCGGGCAGCTCCCGCGTGTTCGAGCTGCGCGCCGGCATGATGGCCGACAATCGCTACGACGGCGACAACGTAACGATGAAGGTGTCGATCTGGCAGAAGGACATGGCGGTGATCGGCGACTTCGCGCAAAGCATCGGCGCGCCCACGCCGCTGTTCAGCGCCACCGAGGCGATCTACAACGCCGCGATGTCGACCGGCCACGCCATGCACGACACCGCCTCCGTGTGCGCCGTGCTCGAGACGATGGCGGGGCTGCGGCGGAACTAGGCCTCTCGCTCGCCGAAGATGATGCATCAAGAAAAATGACCGTCCCCGTTCCTCCCCGTGCACGGGGAGGAGCGGGTTTGCGGGCTCGCCCTGCGATGCTGAAAGCCGCCGGAGTCGGATCTCTTACGTCGATGCCGGCGAGGCGGACCCTGTGTTCGGATTGCGGAATTTTCTCGCGCCCGGGGCGCGCCGGCGCGGCCGCACCGACTAGCCACGGAGGGCGCGCTCCTCTAAAAGAGCAGGCAACGCCCCCCGTCATGCCGGCCTCGATCCGGCGATCCACCGTATGAAACGCCACGCTTCATGCTCGCGGTGAATCGGCGCATGACGGAAGAAGCGACCGACAGAAATGACCAGCCGCCGGTGCGGCAACCGAGGAAGACGCCATGGCCGACATGTGGAACCGATACGCCAACACCGCCGCCCGCAAGCACGGGGCGCCCGGGCGCGCCAACCGTCCGCAGTCGACGACGATCGACGTGCACTCCCACGTGTTCATTCAGCGGGCGATGGAATATTCGGCGCCGCACGTGAAGGGGCCGGACCTGCTCGCGCAGTTCGCGAGCGCCGAGACGCAGGCGCTGCAGAAGAAGCAGAACGCCGACCGCATGTCGGTCATGGTCGAGATCGATCAGCGGCTCAAGGACATGGACGAGCAGGGCGTCGACATGCAGCTCATCATGTGCGCGCCCGGCCAGTGCCATTACACGGCGCCGCTCGAGGTGCTGGTCAAGGCCTCGCAGATGATCAACGAGGGCATCGCCGAGTTCATGAGCCGCAAGCCCGACCGCTTCGTCGCGCTCGGCACGGTGCCGCTCGCCGACGGCCACGAGGCCGCCAAGGAGCTCGAGCGCTCGATGAAAACCTACGGGTTCAAGGGGGCGCAGATTCTCACCAATATCGGCGGCAAGGAAATCTCCGATCCGAGCGTCGAGCCGTTTTGGAAGAAGGCCGAGGAGCTGGGCGCCGTCATCCTGCTGCACCCGAACGGCTTCACCCACGCGCACCGCTTCCACCGCTTCTACTTCACGAACGTGATCGGCAACCCGCTCGACACGACGGTGGCGCTGCACCACCTGATCTTCGACGGCGTGCTCGAGCGCTATCCCAACCTGAAGATCCTCACGGTGCACGGCGGCGGCTATCTCGGCGCCTATCCGGGCCGCATCGACCACGCCTGGGGCGCGCGCTCCGACGCGCGGGACGCGCTGCCGAAGGAGCCGACCAGCTATCTCAAAAAGATCTACTTCGACACGGTCGTGTTCACGCCGCACCAACTCAAGGCCCTGGTGGACATGTACGGCGTCGACCACGTCGTCATGGGCACCGACTATCCGTACGACATGGCCGAGTACGATCCGATCGGCCACATCAATGCGGTGGAGTCGTTCGATGCCGCGACGCGCGCCGCGATCGCGGGCGGCAATGCGAAGAAGCTTTTGGGGCTGTAGGCGGCGCGTTCGTTCTTCCGCCGGCTGCGCCGCGGGCCCCGCCGGCGGCGCATGCTGAACCGCGGTCGGCGCGGCGGCTCCGGGGCGCCGATGGCCGGAAGCGCGGATTGCGTCCGCGGGCGCGAGCCCAATCGCGCCCGCGCTGCGCGGCTGCGAAACTGAAGTTTCGCTCCCCGGTGCTGCGCGGTTTGTCGCGCGTCTGTCGCGCCATCCTTCCGCATTCGCATCGTGCTGCGCCGCGCGCCGAAGCCGAAATCCGCACCGAGACCGGAATGGCTCCGCGCGGCGGCTTGCGCGAGAACAAGCATCATTCCTCGAAGGTCTCCTCGATCCTGGAACGTCCTTCGGCGCGCGAGATCCGCGCGGCTCGCGCGAAATGCGGAGCGTTCCCGGCCGGATGCCGCGGCTGCGGCGCGGGCGCCCGACACCGCCCGCAGAGCCGGCTTAACGGCTTGTTTACCCTAACCTGAAAAAGGTGGCGCGCAGACGACGGAACGACGCGGTTCGTCGTTCCCCGCTCGACGGATGTCCGAGCGCGGCGGCCCGCCCCACTCGGCGGGGCAAACTGGAATGGGCGCATGGAATCGGACGAGTCCTTGAACGTGCAGGATCTCGCGCCGGAAATCCGGCAGAGCGCGCGCGAGGCGGCGCGCCGGCGCGGTCTTTCCGTTCGCCAGTGGATGCAGTCCGCCATCATGAAGTCGGCGGCGGACGCGGGCTTGGACGCCGCGCCCGACCGCACGCCCCCGATCCCGGAGGCGCACGGCCCCGCCGCGCGGGCGGAAGGCGCACGCGCCGCCTCCGCGTCCGCGCTCCAGCAGCAGCTCGATGCGCTTTCCGGGCAGCTCGATCGCTTGAGCCACATCTGCGCCGCGCGTCCCGATGCCGACCCCGCCCCGCAGGACGGCACACGGGAGGAGCTGACCGAAAGCCTACGCGCCGTCGAGGGTGAGCTGTCCGCGCTCGGCCGCGTCTCGCCCTCCTCGCCCGCGACCCAGCGGCTTCTCGAGGTTCTGACCGGGCTCAACAGCCGGCTCGACCGCCTGATGGCGCAGAAGGATCGAGGAGGGGACAGCCACCACCTTCTTCGAGGGAACGCGCCCCCGGCGCCCGGTGCTTCCGCCCGGGGTGCCGCGCCCGACCTTTCCGACGGGCTGCCGACGGGCGATTGGGCGCTCGATCTCGACCGGGCGATCGCCGAGATTGCGGCGCGCCAGCGCGCGCTCGACGCCGAGGACGATGCTGGGGTCCGCGCGCAGCCGGCGCCGCCGCCCCCTGCGGAGGAGGCGCCGGCTCACGAGCCGCATTCCGGGCTCGCGGACCTGCAGGAGAAACTGACCCAGCTCACGGAGGAGCTGCGCATCCTGCGCAAGCCGGGCGGATTTGCCGACACGATCCAGGCCCTGCGCGAGGAGCTCGCCGACATCGCCCACACGCTCGCCGACGCAGCGCCCCGGCGCGCGCTGGAAGCCCTGGAGGCGGACGTGCGCGCCCTCGTCGAAAGGCTCGACCGCACCCGCCAGGCGGCCGCGGATCCCGCGGCGCTGTCCGGGATCGAACGGACGCTCAACGAGGTGCGCGACGCTTTGACGTCGATGGCGCCGGCCGAAAGCCTTGCGGCGTTCCGCGACGACGTGCGCGCGCTCGACCGCAAGATCGAGCAGATCGGCGCCCAAGGCTTCGCTAACACGGAGGGATTGTCGCAGGTGCAGCGCGCCGTCCGCGAGCTGCGCGAGATCGCATCGCGCGCCGCCACCGGCGAGGCGCTCGACGCGCTCGCGGAAAAAGTCCAGGCGCTCGGCGAGAAGATCGAACGCTACGCCGCCCCGCCGACGCTCGGGGAGGACCTGCTCGCCAGTCTCGACCGGCGGTTTCAGGCCCTGGCGGTCGATCTCAACGCCCGCGCCCCGGCGCCGCAAGGCCCGGCCGCGGACGATCTCGTGGCCCTCATCGAAGCCTTGTCGAAGAAGATCGAGGCGCTGGAGATCGGGCGCGAAAGCCTGCCGACCCTCGAAGCCATCGTCGCCCATCTCGCGCGGCTCGCGGACCGGATGGAACGCTCGGGCACGCGGCTCGACCAGCTCGACAACATCGAGCGCAGCTTTACGGCCCTGCTCGACCGGATGGATGCGCTCCGCGCCGACACCCTGAAGGCCGCCGAGCGCGTCGCCCGCGACGTGGCGTCGGAATATGCCGGGCCGGCGGCCTTGCCGGACGCGAGGGTGGAGGCCCTTCAGCAGAATCTCGATGCGCTGCGGCAGAGCCAACTCCAGAGCGAGCGGCGCACGCAGGACACGCTCGAGGCCGTGCACGACACGCTCGAGCGCCTGGTGGACAGGCTCGCGGCCATCGAAGCCGGCCTGCGGGGCGAAGGCTGCGCCCGCGCGGCCGCAGCCGCCCCGCGCCCGGATCCCGTTCAGGGCCCCGCCGCCTCGCCGGCGGCGGAGGCGCGCACGCGCCCGCATCCCGGCGGAAAGGCGGCATCGGAGCGGCGTCCGATCGACCCCACGCTCCCGGCCGACACCCCCCTCGAGCCCGGGGCGGTGCGGGCGCGTCCGGCGCCGTCCGCCGCGGAGCGGGTCGCCGCCTCGGAGGCGGCCCTCGGCGGCAGCCGCCCGGCCCCCCAGCCCGACGCCAAAGCAAACTTCATCGCGGCCGCACGCCGCGCCGCGCTGGCGGCGGCCCATCTGTCGCAAGCGCCGGAGGGCGCGCAGGAGCCGGCTAAGTCCGAGTCGTCGATGCTCGGCACGCTCGCGCAGAAGGTCACCCGACACCGCTCGCTGCTGCTCGCGGGCGCGGTGCTGCTTGTCGGCGCCGGCGCGATGCCCCTGGTGCTCGATGGAGCTCAACTCGGCCGCTCCGGGACGACGCCGCCCCCCGCGACCAACGAAGCCCCCGCTCCGTTCGCGGCGCGGGATGTGCGCGCGCCCGCGCAACCGGTCGCCGCGCCCGGCGCCCTGGACACCGGGCCATCGGCCGGCGAGCCCGCGCCCGCGGGCGATGCCGCAGCCGCAGCGCCCGCGCCGGGCCCGAAGAGCGATGCGCCCGCGATGCCGACGGTGAGCCCGCTCACGATCGCGTCGATCCAGCTTCCGGCCGGCGACATCACCGGCTCGCTCGGCAACGGGGCCGACAGCAAGGCGAGGGCCGAGCGCGACGGCGCTGCGCCTCCGCTCGCCATCCTGCCCCCGGCCGCGACGCCCGCCGCCGCGCTGCCCCCGCGGCTGCGCGCCGCGGCCGCCGCCGGCGATCCCAAGGCCGCGTACGAGATCGCCACGCGTTATGCGGAAGGCCGCGGCGTGATGGTGAACCTGCCCGAGGCCGCGCGCTGGTTCGAGCGCGCCGCCGCTCACAACCTCGCGCCCGCCCAGTATCGCCTCGGCAGCCTTTACGAGAAGGGCCAAGGCGTGAAGAAGGACCTCGACAAGGCCCGCCGCCTCTATCGGGCCGCCGCCGACAGCGGCAACGGCAAGGCGATGCACAATCTCGCTGTGCTTTACGCCGAGGGCGTCGACGGCAAGCCCGACTTCAAGCTCGCGGCCCATTGGTTCCGCAAGGCGGCCGAGCGCGGCATCGCCGACAGCCAGTACAATCTCGGCATTCTCTATGCCCGCGGCCTCGGCGTCGAACAGAACCTCGCCGAGTCCTACAAGTGGTTCGCGCTGGCCGCCCGGCAGGGCGACAAGGAGGCCGAGAAGAAGCGCGACGAAGTCGCCGCGCGGATGGACCAATCCGCCATCATGGCGGCGCGGCTCGCGGTGCAGACCTTCACCGCCGAACCCCAGCCCGAGGACGCCGTCACCGTGAAGGCTCCGCCGGGAGGCTGGGACGCGCCGGCCGAGACCGCCGCCCCGGCGAAGGCCAAGACCGGTGCGGCCGCATCGCGCAAAGCGGGATCTTGAGCTGCGGCGCGCGACCCCCACCCGCGCCGCCGTGCGCTCGACACGCAAGAAACCGCAACGCCGCGGTGTTTCTCGCAAGCAAGATCGGATTGTCTCGATTGCGCCTGCGGGCGCGCAAAGGTAATTCGATTCGTGGTGATGCGTGAGGCGCCGCGCCCGGTTTCCGGGCGCGGATAGTTTCGTTGCTTCGTCTTTCCGGTTGCGCCCGCAGCCGGCGGAACTCTGACCGTGCAGATCTACCTTCCGATCGCCGACATGCCCGTCAACGTCTTCGTCATCCTGGCGATGGGGTTGGCGGTCGGCTTTCTGTCGGGGATGTTCGGCATCGGCGGGGGGTTCCTCCTCACCCCGCTCCTGATCTTCGTCGGCATCGCGCCGGTGGTCGCGGTGGCCACGGTGTCGAGCCACATCGCGGCGGCCTCGCTGTCGGGAGTCTTCGCCTATTGGCGGCGCCGGGCGCTCGACCCGGCCCTGGCCGCGGTGCTGCTGGTCGGCGCGATCTTGGGCACCACCGCGGGCGTGTGGCTGATCGCCTGGCTGCGCACGGCCGGCCAGCTCGATCTCGCCATCAGCCTGTCCTACGTGACGCTGCTCGGCATCGTCGGCGCCCTGATGAGCATCGAGAGCGCGCGCGCGATCTTCCGCGCGCGGGCGGGCGGCCGGGCGGACGCGCGGCGCCCGGGAAGCCACGCCTGGTTCCACGGGCTGCCGTTCAAGATGCGTTTCAAGCAGTCGCGCATCTACGTCTCCGTCATTCCGGTGCTCACCATCGGCTTCTTCATCGGGTTTCTCGGCGCCGTCATGGGCATCGGCGGCGGCTTTCTGCTGGTGCCGGCGCTGATCTATCTCTTGCGCGTCCCGACCGCGGTCGTCATCGGCACCTCGATGGTGGTGACGCTCGTTACCATGGTCTCGGCGACCATTTTGCACGCGGCGACCAACTATTCGGTCGATGCCGTGCTCGCGCTGATCCTCATGATCGGCGGCGTCATGGGAGCCCAGTTCGGCGCCCAGGCCGGGCAGCGGGTGCGCGCCGAGCAGCTGCGGCTGCTGCTCGGCCTGATGATCATGCTGGTGGGCCTGCGGTTCGCGATCGGGCTCGCGGTGCAGCCGGACGACCTGTTCACCATTCAGCAGCACGAGGTGCTGCCATGAACCCCGCCCGGTTCCTCGCCTCGCTCCTCGCCGCTCTTCCCCTCCTGGCGGGAGCCGCCGCTCCGGCGGCCGCCGAGCGGCTCATCATCTCGCTCTCCACCCATCGCGTGCTCATCAACTCCAATTTCACGGGCGTGGAGCTCACGCTGTTCGGCGCGATCGAGCTCGACGCCGCGGCCGTCGGGCGCGCGGGGGGCTATGCCCTGGTCGTCACCGTCACGGGTCCGCGCCGCACGGTGACGACCTGGCGCAAGGAGCGCGTGCTGGGGCTGTGGGTGAACGCGACGTACCGCACCTTCGTCGACCCGCCGAGCTATCTCGCGGTGCTCACGAACCGGCCGATCAACGCCATCGCCGACCCGGCGGTGCTGCGGCGCCGGCAGATCGGCCTCAACTATTTTCTGCTGCCGCAGGACCTCGACGGGGACGTGGCCGACGCGGGAGCCGACGACCCTTACCGGCAGGCCTTCATCCGAGTGAAATCGGAGCAGGGGCTTTACCGCGAGCAGACCAATGCCGTGACCTTCCTTGCGCCCACGCTGTTCCGCGCCTCGATCCCCCTGCCGGCCAACGTGCCGGTCGGCGGCTACGAGGTCGATGTCACGCTGTTCTCCGGCGGGGCGATGATTGCGCGCGAGTCGACCGCGTTCGAGATCATCAAAGCGGGGTTCGAGCGGCACGTCGCGGTGGCCGCGCGCGAGCACGGCCTGCTCTACGGCCTTGCGACCGCGGCGCTCGCTTTGCTGACCGGATGGCTCGGCTCGATCGTCTTCCGCAGGGAATGACCCGTCCGCGCCGGCCTTCGCGCGCAGCCGCCGCGCATGAAATTAAGCGCCCGCAAATCACGCGCCGGAGAACGGGGCGCTGGCGAACGCCCCGCGTTCGTGCATGATCGGCGCAGACGCCTGTTGCGCCGTCCGCAACAGGCCATCGGGGGAGACGGTCATGAAGGCCATGGTTCTGCACGCACCGCGCACGCCCTTCGTGATGGAGGAGCGCCCCGACCCCAAGCCGGGCCGGGGAGAGGCGGTCGCCCGCGTGTTCGCCTGCGGCGCGGGATTGACGATCGAGCACGTGCGCGCCGGCCGCGTGCCGTTTGCGACCTTTCCGCGCATCATCGGCCATGAAATCTCCGGCGAGATCGTCGAGGTCGGCCCCGAGGTGCAGGCGCTGAAGGTGGGCGATCCCGTCACCTGCTACTTCTACACCGGGTGCGGCCGCTGCCGCTGGTGCCGGACCAATCGCGAGCCGCTGTGCGAGAACCAGGGCCCGCGGGTCGGCTACCAGATCGACGGCGGCTACGCCGAATTCATCAAGCTCCCCGAGCGCAACTTCCTCAAGCTGCCGCCGGGACTCGACCACCGGAACGAGGCGCCCGCGGTGGCCGTGATCGCCGATGCGCTGGCGACGCCGTTCAAGGTGGTGCGGCACGCGAAGATAGAGCCGCTGGAGAATGTCGCCGTCGTGGGGGCGGGCGGCGGCCTCGGCATTCACATGATCAAGATGGCCCGCTGGGCCGGCGCGCGCGTGATCGCGGTCGAGCGCAACGCGGGGAAGTTCGACGCCTGCCGGGAGGCGGGCGCGGAAGCGGTGGTGGACGCAAGCGGCAACGACGTCGTCGGCGCCGTGCTGGAGGCGACCGGCGGCCGCGGCGCCGACGTCGTCATCGACTTCGTGTCCAGCACGACGAGCCTCGAGGCGGGCTTCGCCTGTCTCGGCGTCGGCGGCCGCCTCGTCACGCTCGGGGGAGCGGGCGAGGACTTCAAGGTTGCGGCGCGGCATCTCCTGAACAAGGAGGCGGTCGTGATGGGCAGCCGCTACGCCACCAAGCAGGAGGTGCTGGACGCGCTCGCGCTCGCCGCGCGCCGCGAGGTCTGGCCGCTGGTGACGGAGGTCTATCCGCTCGCCGAGGCCGAGCGGGTGCACGAACGTCTTGCGGCCGGCGAGGTGATCGGACGCGCGGCGCTTTCGATCGCCTGATCCGCGCCCCGCCCGTACGAAAGCACCGCGATTTCAGCCGCCGAGGAAGTCCGCGCTCCAGCGCGCATAGTCGCCCTCGCGCGTGACCTGCTTCATGAGCTCGGCGGACGCCGCCTTCGGCAGTTCTGACGCCGGCACGCCTTCGCGCAGCCCCTTCAGCGTTTCATAGACCGCCGCCACGGCGGCCGCGATCGGCCGGTGCCCCTGCAGGCAGATGCGCACGCCGCGGCTCGCGAGATAGTCGCGATCCATGAGCTCGCCGCCCGCCGAGCCGAGGATGAGCGGCACGGTGATCTTCGCCGCCACCTTGTCGAGGTCCGCACGCGTCTTGACGCCGACGAGGAAGATCGCGTCGACGCCCGCCGCCTCGTAGGCCGCGGCGCGCGCGATGGCGTCGTCGATCCCGGTGATCTGCGGCGCGCTGGTGCGCCCGGCGATGACGAGGTCCTTGTCGCGGCGCGCAGCGAGCGCGGCCTTCATCTTGCCGATGCCCTCCTCGATCGAGACGAGCGCCGCCGCCTCGCCGGCGCCGAAGGGGCGCGGCAACACCGTGTCCTCGATCGACAGCGCGGCGACGCCGGCCGTCTCCAGCTCCTCGACGGTGCGCATGACGTTGAGCGCATTGCCGTAGCCGTGGTCGGCGTCGACCAGAAGCGGCAGCTCCCCGGCGCGGTTGATGCGGTAGGCCTGCTCGGCGAACTCGCTCAAGGTGAGAACGATGAGGTCGGGCGCGCCCAGGACCACCATCGACGCGACCGAGCCGGCGAAGATGCCACACTCGAAGCCGAGATCCTCGGCGATGCGGGCCGACATCGGGTCGAACACCGAGCCGGGATGCACGCAGCGATCGTCGGCGAGGATCGCGCGAAAACGCTTGCGCCGCTTGCTCCAATCCGCCATGGCTCACCCCCGCGTAGTTGCCTGAAGAGCGCGCCAGACGCGCTCCGGGGTCGCCGGCATCGGAATGTCGCGAATGCCGAACTCGGACAGCGCATCGATGACCGCGTTGGCGACCGCGGGCAGGGTGCCGACGCTGCCGGCCTCGCCCGCTCCCTTGACGCCGAGCGGGTTGGTCTTGGTCGGCACCGGATTGCTTTCGACGCGGATCGCGCACACATCGTGCGCGCGCGGCACGGCGTAGTCCATGAACGATCCGGTGAGAAGCTGGCCCGTGCTCTCGTCGAAGCGGATATCGTCCTTGAGCATCTGTCCGATGCCCTGCACCACGCCGCCGTGGATCTGCCCGTGCAGCAGCAGCGGGTTCATCACCGTGCCGACATCGTCCACCACCGTGTAGCGGACGACCTGGACGACGCCCGTCTCCGGGTCGATCTCGACTTCGCAGACATGGCAGCCGTTGGGGAAGTTCTCGACATCGCCGCGATAGACCGCCGTGGCGGCAAGCCCCGCGTCGTGCGGCGAGCGCAGCACGTAGCCGAACACCGTTCCCGGAAGCACGACATCGTCGAGATAACGCCCGCCGCCTTTGAGCAGGCGCGGGTCTTCGAACCGTGAAACCGGCTGGCCGAGCGCGAATTCCCCCATCGAGCACCTCGATCCTCTGGTGGCGCGACATGCGCGACATGTTCTACACCATGCAGCCCATGGAAACCTCGAACATGAAGCTGCTCGAAGCCACCTTCGAAGCGATCCGCGCCGACACCCAGCTGCTCTATGCGTCCGACTGGCCGCACTGGGACTTCGACGTGCCGGCGCGGCTGTTCGACCGGCCGTTCCTCGACGACCGCACGAAGCGCAACCTTCTCGGGCTCAACGCGGCGCGCGTGTTCAACTCGACGTTCCCGTGCGCTACCGGCAGCCGGCGAACGCCGCCGCGGAGTAGCGCGCCCCCTCCGCCGCCGGCGCGGCGAGGCCGGGACGCCGAAGCGGGCGCCGCAGCGGGCTCGGGCGAGCCGGATCAGGCGCCCAGATACTGCGCGTCGGAGACCTGTTCGAGCCAGACCACGTGCACCCCGTCGAGGTGCTCCTGCAGCGCGAGATGCGCCATGCCGACGGTCGGCGAGGCGCCGTGCCAGTGTTTTTCGTCCGGCGGAATCCACACCGTATCGCCCGGGCGGATTTCGCGGATCGGGCCGCCCCAGCTCTGCACGCGGCCGACCCCCGAGAGAACGTAGAGCGTCTGCCCGAGCGGATGGGTGTGCCAGGCGGTGCGCGCGCCCGGCTCGAAAGTGACGCGGCCGCCGCGCAGCCGCGCCGGGGCCGGCGCATCGACGACCGGATCCTGCCAGGCGATGCCCGCGACCCATTCGGCGCTCATGCGGCGCGTCGGTGAAGACCCGCAGGTGATGATGTCCATGCCGACCTCCCTGTGGCCCTGTGGCCTGTTGCTTTGCGCCTCACTCTCTACGACCGCCCGGCCGGCGCGGAAAGCGACTCCTGCCGGCGGACATGACCTCGCCCGCGCCCGGCACGTTCGCTGCCCGCGGCCGCGGGGGGCGCGCCGAAAAAGCCGGATTCGTGGCGCCATATACGGTGCAAGGCGCTTTCAAGGGGTGAACCCGTGTCGAACCCGCTTCGCCATCTTCTTCTCTGCGCCGCCCTTGCGGCGCTGCCGCTCGGCCATGCCACGGCGCAGGAGGCCCGCAAAGAGCCTGCGGGCGAGGCGCGCGCGGCGCAGGGCGCGCTCGCGCTGCTGCCGGCCGACTCCGTGACCGAACACACGGCCGATCTCGGCGGCCGCAAGCTCGCCTACACGGCGACCGCCGGCACTTTCCCGCTCTACGACCAGAACGGCGAACGCGCGGCCGCGATCTTCTACACCGCCTATGTGGCGAAGGACGCGGGCGCCCCTCGGCCGCTGACCTTCGTGTTCAACGGCGGGCCCGGCGCCGCATCGGCCTACCTGCATCTCGGGCTCGCGGGGCCGCGGGTGGTGGAGTTCGGGCCTTCTCCGACGGGCGCGCAGGCGTCGCTGCGCGACAACCCCGACACCTGGCTCGCCTTCACCGACCTCGTCTTCGTGGACCCCGTGGGAACCGGCTGGAGCCGCCCGGCAAAGCCGGACGGAGCAAAGGATTTCTGGGGCGTGAAGGCGGATGCCCAGGCGCTCGCCAAGGTGATCGCGCTCTACGTCGCCAAGAAAGGGCGCAACGCCTCGCCGCTCTACATTCTGGGGGAAAGCTACGGCGGCTTCCGCGCGGTCAAGGTCGCGCGCGCGCTCCAGCGCGAGCAGGGGCTCGTGGCGAGCGGCATCGTCATGGTCTCGCCGTTTCTCGAGGGCTCGTTGGGCTCGCGCCAGTTCGCGCTCGGCGCGGCGCTGCATCTGCCGTCGCTCGCCGCCGCCGCGCTCGACCGACGCAACGCCTTCACGCCGGAGGCGCTGGCCGCCGCCGAGCGCTTCGCCATGACCGAATATCTGGTGACGCTCGCCGGCCCGCCGCCGCAGGGGGAAGCGGCGCGCGCCTTCTATGCCCGCGTCGCGGACATCACCGGCCTGCCCGTCGACGTCGTCACCCGCACGCGCGGCTTCATCGGGCAGGAATACGTGAAGCATACGGGCGGCGGCCGCCCGCAGGTGGCGAGTCCCTACGACGCGACCTTCGCGGCTCCGGACCCGTTTCCGGAATCGAGCGCGGCGGAGGGCGACGACCCCATTCTCGACGGCTTTTTGCAGGCTCTCGGCGGCGCCTTCGTGGCCTATGCGCGCGACACGCTCAACTACAAGACCGAGATGACGTTCCATCTGCTCAATCGCGAGGTGAGCGGCAAGTGGGACTGGGACGGTGGGCGGGCGCGCGCGAGCGCGACTCACGACATGCGCGAGCTGCTCGCGCTCAATCCGGGCCTGCGCATCTTCATCGGGCACGGCCGCAGCGATCTCGTGACGCCCTATGGCGTCACCCGCTACGTGCTCGACCATCTGCCGCCGATCGGCGAACCGGGGCGCACGGCGCTCAAGCTCTACAAGGGCGGCCACATGTTCTATCTCGCGCCGAGCGAGCGCGGCGCCTTCGCGGCCGACGCGCAGGCCTTCTACGCCGCGGAACGCCGCGGCGCGCACGCGCTCGACTAGGAAGGTTTCATCCCGAGGGGGCACAGGCCCCGCACGCGGTTTCTGACCCTCCCTGATCCGTCGCCCTCGCAGGGGGAGGGGTCTGCGCGGCGAGCCGCCGGGAGCGCCGCGCCGGCCGTTCAGCCCACGACGCGCAGCGCCGGCTTGTCGCTCATCGCCGGCATCACCTCGCGGGCGAAGCGGCGCAGGCTCTGCCGCGCGCGCTCGCCCCCGCCCGAGCCGCCGCCGTTGAGCAGCACATAGCCGACGCCGACGGCGCGCAGCGCCTCGAGCTTTTCCAGGATCTCGTCCGGAGTGCCGTACATGGCGCTCGCCTCGTTGAGCGCGGCGGTGTCCGCATGAGAGCGCGCGCGCCAGTCGCCGTCGTTCACTCCCGGTCTGATTGCGATCTGCAGTTGCCGCAGCCGGTTCTGCAGCCGACGCGCCAAAGCCTCCTGCTTGTCCTGTGCATTGGTCGCAACATGGAAGGCGCGCGCCACGCCGACGTCCATCGGATCGAAGGCGCGGCCGTGCCTTTCGACCTCGCTCTTGTAGAGCGCGATGCGGGAGGCGATCTCCTCGGGCGTCGCATACTGCTCGAGCAGCAGCTTGAAGCCGCGCCGCGCGACCTCGCGGATCGACCGATCGCTGCTCGCGCCCATCCAGATCGGCGGATGCGGCTTCTGCGCGGGCGGCGGCTCGACGACGATGTCGTTGAAGGTCCAGAACCGGCCGCGATGGTCGAAACGCTCCTGCGACGTCCACGCCTTGATGAGCAGGTCGAGCGCCTCCTCGAAGCGCGCCTCGGCCTCGGCCATGGGTATGTTGAAGCCGTGGAACTCGTTGTGCCGGTAGCCCTTGCCCATGCCGAAGTCGAGCCGGCCGCCGGAGAGCAGATCGACGGTCGCGGCCTGCTCGGCGAGCAGCACCGGATTGTGCCAGGGCAGCACGATCACCGCGGTGCCGACGCGCAGCGTCGTGGTGCGCGCGGCAAGCCAGGTGAGCAGGTTCATCGTCGCCGACACCTGGCCGAAGCCCGTGAAATGATGCTCGACCAGGAACGAGCTGTAAAAGCCCAACGCCTCGGCCTCGATGTTGTACTCGATGAAATCCCGGAAGCCCTCGCTGCTGTCGATCTCGGGCCCGCCGCGTTTGGCCTGCGCACTGCCGAAGAGTCCGAAGCGCATCACCGCTCTTCCTCTTGTCTCCCGGACGCCCGCTTCATAGCCGAGATCGAGACGTGCAATCTACACACCGCTCGGTCATAACAGTTCGGCCCTTCGGGTACGCTGGCCGAACGCCGATCCGCTTCGCCGCCTTGCATCGACCGCGAGCCGGAATGCGCGAAGCCGCCCGAAGCGTTTCCGCTTTAGAACAACTGATTTTCCGGCGTGGCGGGCGCGTCCGCTCGGCCTTGCCCGCCGGCTGCTGCAATCTTGCGGTCGCGCAGCGCCCCCGCAGCCGCTCCCGCTCATGCGGCGGCCGAGACAATCGGCCCGAGACGCCAGGACACGGAGAACCCGCACATGCTGATCGTCGATTCGCAGGTCCACATCTGGGAGAACCGCAAGATGGCCTCGCACCATCGGCAGGTCCCCACCTATTCGAAGGACGATCTGCTCGAGGAGATGGACGCCGCCGGCGTCGACGCCGCGATCATCTGTCCGCCGGCCTCGCTGTTCGAGGTCAACGATCTCGCGGTCGAGGCCGCGCAGGCGCACCCCGACCGGCTCGCCGTGATGGCGTGGTTTCCGCTCGACGAGCCGCAGGCGCGCGAGCGCGCGCGCACCTGGAAAGACCGGCCCGGCGTATACGGCTACCGCTGGGCGATGAACCAGCCGAACCAGCGGATGTGGTGGCGCGACGGCACCATGGAGTGGCTGTGGCCGCTCGCCGAGCGGGAGGGCATACCGCTCGCCTTCCTGGTCAACGAGAACATGGCGGCGTTGGGCGAGGTCGCGGCGCGGCACCCGAACCTCAAGCTCATCATCGACCATATCGGCCGGATCTCGAACACGAAAGACGACGCGGCATTCGCCACGCTGGGCGACATGCTGGCGCTCGCCAGATACCCCAACGTGGCCGTGAAGCTCTCGGGCGCGCCGAGCTATTCGAGCGCGCGCTATCCGTGGCGGAACATCCACGACTACCTCAAGCGGATCGTCGACGCGTTCGGCCCCGCGCGCTGCTTCTGGGGTACCGACATCACGCGCATGCCGTGCAGCTACCGCGAATGCGTGACGATGTTCACCGAGGAGATGCCGTGGCTGAAGGGCCGCGACCTCGAGCTCGTCATGGGCCGCGCGCTGTGCGACTGGATCGGCTGGAACCTGCCGGATGAAAAGTGATCCGGGCCGCCCGGGCGGGCGTCGGCGCAGGAGGCGCGACGCGGCGGCCGAATTGCGACGTCGCGGGGACTCTCGTCCCGCATGCCCCGTTATCTCGAGCGGCTTGCGCGCGCGCCTCGATGGACGGCGGATGCAAACGGCGACGCGGCTCATTGCGGCTCGATCTTGGCGGCGCGCACGGCCGCCGCCATCTGCTCGGCGCTTTCCTTGATCAGTGCTGCGAACTCGGCCGGCCCTTTCGGGTAGGGCTCGTAGCCCGACTTGCGGACGAGCTCGACCACCTGCGGCGCGTCGAGCGTCTTGAGCAGTTTCCGGCTCAAGGCGTCGACAATCTCCGGCGGCGTGCCCGCGGGCGCGAGCCAGCCGTGCCAGGCGCCGAGGATTTTCAGGCTCGGCAGCACGTCCTTCACGAGCGGCACCTCGGGAAACTCGCGCGGGCGCTCCTCGCCCGTGAAGCCGACGGCGCGCAGCTGCCCGGCCTGGATATAGCCGAGCGCCGAGGCCGGCGGCACGAACATGACCTGGATCGTGTTGGCGAGCAGCGCATTGAGCGCCGGCGCCGTGCCGCGGAAGGGGACGGATTCCATCTCCACGCCGGCATGGACGTTGAAGAGCGCGGCGGCCAGCTGCAGTGGATTGCCGGTGCCCGCCGAACCGTAGAGCACGCGGTTCTTCTTCGCATAGGCGATCAGCGCGGCCGGATCGCGAACCGGGAGCTGCGGGTTGACGACGATCAGATAGCCCTGGCCGATCGCAAGATTGGCGACCGGCGCGAAGTCCTTGACGATGTCGTAGGGCAGGCTCTTGCGAATGGCGGGGTTGATCGTGAACGACGAGGAATTGTGCATGAGCGTGTAGCCGTCGGGCTCGGCAGTCGCGACCGCCTGCGTGCCGATCGCGCCGTTCGCCCCGCCGCGATTGTCGACGACCACCGCGTGCCCGATCTGCTGTTCGAGCGCGGCGGCGAAGATGCGCGCCATGATGTCGTTCGCGCCCCCCGCCGGGAACGGCACGATGAGCCTGATGGTCCGGTTGGGATAATCGAGGGCCGCCGCCGCATGATGAGCGGCAAGCAGCGCGAGCGCGGCGACGAGGCCCGCCCGAATCGGCATCCCCAT
This sequence comes from Variibacter sp., assembly GCA_019689555.1. Lineage (GTDB taxonomy): Bacteria > Pseudomonadota > Alphaproteobacteria > Rhizobiales > Xanthobacteraceae > JADGHE01. Next base: position 79,981 of record JADGHE010000008.1, read on the forward strand.
GAACGTTTCCTCCGAGATGTTTTCTTTGTTGCGCAGCTTGGCACCGATCGCGCGCGGCGAAAACCCGGGGCGCGACACGCCGCGCGGCGCGGCACGAACATTTCAGGCGCGCTCGCCAACATCGGCATGGTTCCGCTAAAGATGCATCGGGGCGGCGCAAGCGCTGGCCGCATCGCGGACAGCGGGGCGCGCCCGTTGCGTGGAAGGGGGCCCGCATTCATGACGATGAAGCTCGGAATTCTGCTCGGCGACGACATCGGGCCCGAGGTCGTGCCCGAATGCGTGAAGGTGATGAAGGCGGCGGCGACGCGCACGGGCCTTGCGATCGAATGGCACCCGCTGCCGATCGGCAAGGCGGGGCACGAGGCGCACGGGCACACCTTGCCTGCGGTGACCGAGCAGACGCTGCGGGAACTTCACGGTTGGGTGATGGGCCCGATCGGCCACGCCGCCTATCCGCGCAACGACCCCACCTGGATCATGCCGCCGGTGCGCAAGCGCTTCGACCTGTTCGCGGCGCTGCGCCCGGCGCGCGCCTGGCCGAACGTGGCGTCGATCCACAAGGGGGTCGACATCGTGTTCGTGCGCGAAATCTCCGAAGGCATGATGTCGCCCTCGCTCACGGCGGCGGGCGGGCCGGAAATGCGCCCGAACGACGAGATCACCGTCGGCATGCGGGTCATCACCCGCAAGGGGTCGAACCGCGTCGCCCGCGAGGCCTTCGAGATCGCCCGCACGCGGCCG
>JADGHE010000087.1 GCA_019689555.1 Variibacter sp.
CTTCGGCGGCGGCTCGCCGGGCGGGCGTGGCCGGTGAGGCTTCGAGCGCGTGACACTCTGCGCCTTCGCGACGGGAGCTCCTTGCGAACGGCGCTTGTTGCGAACGAAGTTTTTGGCGAACAAGGGCCGGCGGTTGCGCCGCCGGCCCTTGCCGTTTTCGGTCTTGACTGCTGAAAATCGCGTTCCGCGCGAGCGCTGCCGAGGCGTTGCGCGGGCGTTGCGCGGCGGCCGTGCTGCCCCGCCGTCAGCTTTCGCCGAAGACGCGCGCAAAGATCGTGTCGACCTGCTTGAGGTGATAGGCGAGGTCGAACTGCGCTTCAATCTCGGCGTCGCTCAGCTTCGCGCGCACGTCCGGATCGTTCTTCAAGAACGTGAGGAAGTCGCCCTCGCCGCGCCACACCTTCATGGCGTTGCGTTGCACCATGGCGTAGGCGTCCTCGCGCGAGACGCCCTTCTGCGTGAGCGCGAGCAGCACGCGCTGCGAATGCACGAGCCCGCCGAGCCGGTCGAGATTCTTCTTCATGTTCTCGGGATAGACGACGAGCCTCTCGACGAGGCCGGTCAGCCGCGCCAGCGCGAAGTCGAGCGTCACCGTCGCGTCGGGGCCGATCATGCGCTCGACGGAGGAGTGCGAAATGTCGCGCTCGTGCCACAGCGCTACGTTCTCCAACGCCGGCGTGACATAGGCGCGCACCATGCGCGCGAGGCCGGTGAGGTTCTCCGACAGCACCGGGTTGCGCTTGTGCGGCATCGCCGACGAGCCCTTCTGGCCCTCGGAGAAGAACTCCTCGGCCTCCAGCACCTCGGTGCGCTGGAGGTGGCGTATCTCGATCGCCAGACGCTCGATCGAGGAGGCGATCACGCCGAGCGTGGCGAAGAACATGGCGTGGCGGTCGCGGGGGATGACCTGGGTCGAGATTGGCTCCGGCTTGAGCCCGAGCTTCGCGGCGACGTGCGCCTCGACCCGCGGATCGACCTGCGCGAAAGTGCCGACAGCGCCGGAGATCGCGCAGGTCGCAATCTCCTCGCGCGCGCGTTCGAGCCGCGCCCTTGCGCGCGCAAACTCCGCATAGGCGACGGCGAGCTTGAGGCCGAACGTCGTCGGCTCCGCATGGATGCCGTGCGAGCGGCCGATGGTCGGCGTGAGCTTGTGCTCGAAGGCGCGGCGCTTGAGCGCCGCGAGCAGCGCGTCGATGTCCGCAAGCAGGAGGTCGGCAGCCCGCGTGAGCTGCACCGCGAAGCAGGTGTCGAGCACGTCCGACGAGGTCATGCCCTGGTGCACGAAGCGCGCAGCGGGGCCGACGATCTCGGCGAGGTGGGTGAGAAAGGCGATGACGTCGTGCTTGACCTCGCGCTCGATCGCGTCGATGCGCGCGACGTCGAAGGTCGCGTTGCGCCCCTTCTCCCAGATGGTTCGGGCCGCCTCCTTGGGGATGAGGCCGAGGTCGGCCATGGCGTCGGCCGCGTGCGCCTCGATCTCGAACCAGATGCGGAAGCGCGTCTCCGCCGACCAGATGGCGGCCATTTCAGGCCGTGTATAGCGCGGTATGGTCAATAGGTCTGCTCCTCGCAACACCTCAGCTTGGCGGCGCAAGCGGCCGCCGTCTTCGCCTCTTTCCTGCGGGCGCCGTGTATGCACCGCTGCCCGCAGGCGTGACCGAACCCTCCCAAGGCCGATCCGAACCGCTCCCCGCGAAGCCTTCGCCTCTTCCCGCGGGCGGCGAGAGGTCGGCGCGCAGCGCCGGGTGGAGGGGGCTCGAAGAGAGTCCGAGCGGACCAAAACCGCTTCTCGCCCGAGTGGCCCTTGCTCCGAGTGGTCCCTCACCCCGATCGGCCCCTCACCCCGACCCTGGGGCAGCCATCAGGCCGCGTCTCCGCGTGCGAGCGCCGCCGCGCGGCGGATCGCCGCGATATTGGCGCGGTAGGCGTCCGCGCCGCCCTTGAACACCGCGGACCCCGCGACCAGCACGTTGGCGCCCGCCCGGGCGACGAGCGGCGCGGTCTCGGGGGTCACGCCGCCGTCGACCTCGATGTCGACGGGCCGCCCGCCCGCCAGCGCGCGCAGGCGCCGCACCTTCTCCACCGCCGTGGGAATGAATTTCTGCCCCCCGAAGCCCGGATTGACGGACATGACCAGGATGAGATCGACGCAGTCGATCACCGGCTCGACGGCCGATTCCGGCGTGCCGGGGTTCAGCGTGACGCCGGCCTTCTTGCCGAGCGCGCGGATCGCCTGCAGCGAGCGATGGACGTGCGGGCCGGACTCGACATGGACGGTGATGATGTCCGCCCCCGCCTTGGCGAAGGCTTCGAGATAGGGGTCGCAGGGCGCGATCATCAGGTGCACGTCGAAGGTCTTCTGCGTGTGGGGGCGCAGCGCCTTCACCACGTCGGGGCCGATGGTGATGTTGGGCACGAAGTGCCCGTCCATCACGTCGATGTGGATCCAATCGGCGCCGGCGGCGTCGACCGCCCGCACTTCCTCCCCCAGGCGCGCGAAGTCGGCCGCGAGAATGGAGGGTGCGACAAGAAGGGGGCGCGTCATCGTCAACTCCTGCCGCGTGCGCCTAACACGGCCCATCCCGCAGGGCAATGCGATCTCATTCCTTGTCCTGCGCGCCCGCAATGCGGCGCGCGAGCGGCAGGAGGAGCTGCGGCATCAGATAGATCGGAAACTGCGCAAGCCCCATGTAGAGCCAGGTGAGGTCGGGCAGCGCGCCGCCCATCGCCGCGAGCATGAGGCCCATATTGCGGTTCGCGGCCGAGAGACCGAGCGCGAAGGCGCGCGCCCGCCCCGCCCGGGCGAAGGCGAGCGTCGTCGCGCCCATCATGCCGAAGGCGAGGGCGAAACACAGCGCGACGAGGCCCAGCACGTAAAACGGCCGCTCCCAGGCGAGGGCCGCGACGCCGTCCATCACCGCGACCGCGAACACGAACAGCGTGACGACGCTGAGCCCGTCGAGCCGCTGGCGCTGCCGCTCCACCCAGGCGGCGCCCGCGATCCGGCGCACGGCCCAGGCGATCAGCGCCGAGCCGCCGAGCAGGAGAAAAAGCTTCATGCCGAGCGCGGCGGGCGAGACGGCGAGCGCCGCGCCCGCAAAGACATGGGCGAACAGCGGCGCGGTGAAGGGCGTGACCGCAATGCACAGCATCAGGGTCGCGAGCGAGAGCGCAGCGTCGAGCCCCATCAGCGCCGCGAAGGCGGGCGCCGACATGATCGGCGCGGCCGAGGCCTGCAGCACCAGCGCGAGGTGCAGCCCGGGCGACGCCTCGTCGAGGCCGAGCAGGAGAAACAGCGCGCCGAGCGCCGCCGGGCTTACGACCATGAGCCACGCGGTCGCCCCGATGATGAGGGCGGGCCGTGCGAAATAGGCCCGGAGCGCGCGCGGCTCGACGCGCAGAAAGGCGAGCACGAGGAGCGCAAAGATCGCCTCCGGAACGAACGGCTTGAAGGTCGCGGCGAGCTGCGGCAGCGCCACCCCGAGAAAGATCGAGATCGCGACGGCCCGGGTGCCGTGGCGGCCGAGCCAGGCGAGCGGCGCAGCCGCATGGGAGAGGACGGACATCGGCCAGGGGAGCTCCTCACGATCGCGGGCGCAAGAAATCCCTCGCGGAGCGCGAGAGCGGCGGAGGCGCGGCCTCGCCTGTTCCCGGGTCGGGGCAGCGATGCCGCGCCGGCTGTTGTCGCATGTCTGCGCGGCGGGCACTATCCGCCCCCGTCGCGGCGGAGTGGACAAGTCCGGGCGCCGCCGGCGGCCCGGGTTCCGCGTCCGCAGCATTGATGGAAAAGGCGATGGCGCGCGTTGATGCGATCGTACTGGGGGCGGGGATCGTCGGGACCTCGGCGGCTCTGCAATTGGCGCGGCGCGGCCTTGCGGTAGCGCAGGTGGATCGCCGCGGGCCCGGCGAGGAAACCTCCTACGGCAATGCCGGCGTGATCGGCGGCGCCGGCGTCTATCCGACGCCGTTTCCGCGCAGGCTGGGCACGCTGCTGCGGGTTGCGCTCAAGCTCTCCCCGGAGGCGAACTACCACCTTTCGGCGCTGCCCCGGCTCGCGCCGTGGCTGTGGGCCTATTTCCGCGAGTCGCATCCGGCGCGGCTCGAGGCCGCCGCGCGGGCGCTGCGCCCGCTGATGGCCCGCTCGGTCGCCGAGCACGAGGCGCTCGCGCGCGAGGCCCGGGCGGAGCAGTTTCTGCGTAAGAACGGCTGGATCTCCGTTTACCGAACCGACGCCGCCTTCAAGGCGCTCGCGCCGCAGCTCGAACTCGGCGCCGAGCTTGGCGTGCGCTTTCGCACGCTCGACGTCGCCGGCGCGCGGGCGCTCGAGCCCGGCCTCGCGCCCGTCTTCCGCCATGCCGTCCACTGGCCGGATATCGCGTCCGTCTCGAACCCCTTTGCGCTGACGCGGGCCTATGCGGCGCGCTTCGCCGAGCTGGGCGGGGTGCTCCTCAGGGGGGATGCGCGCTCGCTCCACCGCAACGGCCGGAACTGGCGGGTCGACACCGCCGAAGGGCCGGTCGATTCGCCCGAAGTGGTGGTGGCGCTCGGCCCCTGGTCCGTCGACGTGCTCGCGCCGCTCGGCCTGCGCCTTCCGCTCGCGGTCAAGCGCGGCTACCACCGCCACTATCGCCCGCGCGGGACCGCGCGCCTCGAGCGCCCGGTCGTCGACGCCGAGATCGGCTACGTGCTCGCTCCCATGGAGCAGGGCATTCGCCTCACCACGGGCGCCGAGTTTGCCGCGCGCGACGCGCCGCCGACGCCAGTGCAGTTTCGCCGGCTGATGCCGTACGCCACCGCGCTGTTCCCGCTGGGCGAACCGGTCGAAGCGCAGCCGTGGATGGGGGCGCGGCCCTGCTTTCCGGACATGCGTCCGGTGATCGGCCGCACGCCGGGCCAGCCGGGTCTGTGGCTCGACTGCGGGCACAACCATTTCGGCCTGACGCTCGGGCCGGTGAGCGGGCGGCTGCTCGCCGAAATGATGACGGGGGAGGCGCCGTTCTGCGATCCCGCCCCCTTCGCCGCCGAGCGGTTCGCGGCGTGACCCTTTCGCGCCGGAGAGGCGGGAAGGGTCAGCGGCCGAAGCGGTCCTTCCAGCTCGGCAGCGCGTCGGCGAAGGGCAGGGCGCTCGCCTCGTAGACGGCGCGGGCGACCGCGCGCGCAAGCACGTTCGCCGCGAGCGTTCCGAGGCGCGCGAGGCCGAAGATCGGGTCCGCGAGCGGCCGCCGCCCCGTCGCGGCGGCGAACACGATGTCGCCGTCGAGCGGCGTGTGGACGGGGTAGATGGCGCGCGCCAGCCCATCCTGCGCCATCACCGCGAGACGCTTGGCCTGCGCCTTGGTCAGGACGGCGTCGGTAGCCACGACGGCGAGCGTCGTGCTGGTCGCGGGGCTGCCCTTCGTCCGCGGCGTCAGCGCCGCCGCGGGCAGGGAGGAGGGGAAGCCGCGGCCGCCGAACTCCCCATTTTCCTCGAACGGGGCGGCCCAGAACCAGGGGCCGTCGCCGACCACCACGCTGCCGGCGGCATTGACCGCCACGAGAGCCCCCACGACGTGGCCCTCCGGCGTGCGCGCGGAGGCCGATCCCACACCTCCCTTGAGCGTCGCCGTCGTCGCCCCGAGCCCCGCCCCGGCCGAGCCGAGCGCGAAGTCCGCGCCCGCGGCCGCCGCGGCCGCGTAGCCGAGGTCGCGGTAGGGCGGAAACCGCCCCCAGGTCTTGTCGCCGCCGTTGAGGAGGTCGAACAGGATCGCGCCCGGCACGATCGGCACGCGCGCTTCGCGCACGGTATAGCCCCGGCCCTGCTCGCGCAGCCAGGCCTGCACGCCCGCCCCCGCGTCGAGACCGAAGGCGGAGCCGCCCGAAAGCGCGATCGCGTCGATGCGGTCGACCGTCATGGCCGGGTCGAGCAGATCGGTTTCGCGCGTGCCCGGCCCGCCCCCGCGCACGTCGATCGCCGCGACCGCCGGCTCGTCGAAGACGACCGCGGTCACACCGGAGGCGAGGCGGCCGTCGTCGGCATGGCCGACGCGCACGCCCGGAACGTCCGTCATCAGATTGCGCAGGCTCATCCCCAGCTCATCCCCCGCAAACCGGAACAGGCGGCGGGAGCGGAAACGATTTCCCGGCCTCCGTCAATCGGCAGGCGCATCGGGCGCCGAAACGCCGCGGCCGCCTTGCGCTCGCCACCGCCGCGGGCGCATGTAAGCGCGCATGAGCACGGATGTTACGATCGTGGCCGCGCTCGCGGCCGGAGCCTTGAGTTTTCTCTCGCCTTGCGTGCTGCCGCTCGTGCCGCCCTATCTCGTCTATCTTACCGGGGCCTCGCTCGAGCGCCTGGCGGGGGCCGAGCCCGCGCGCGCGGTGAGGCGGGACACGGTGGTGGCGGCGCTGCTGTTCGTCGCCGGCTTTTCCACGGTGTTCATCGCGTTCGGCGCGAGCGCGAGCGCGCTCGGCGCGCTCCTCAGGGCCTATTCGCACGTGCTGTCCATCGTCGCCGGCGTCGCCATCATCGCGATGGGGCTGCACTTCCTCGGCCTTGCGCCGCTCGCGCTCCTCTACCGGCAGACGCGCCTGAAGATCGGCCCGCCGGTGGGGCTGTGGGGCGCCTACGCCATGGGGCTCGCCTTCGCGTTCGGCTGGACGCCGTGCATCGGGCCGGTCCTCGCGGCGATTCTGGCCGTGGCGGCCTCCGAGGCCACCGTCGCCAAGGGCGCCGGCCTGCTCGCGGTCTATTCGGCCGGTCTCGGCATTCCCTTCGTCGCGGCGGCCTTCGCCGCGGAGCCCTTCGCCGCCTTCGTCTCCCGCTTTCGCGCGCATGTGGGCAAGGTGGAGAAGGCGATGGGAGGCCTTTTGATCCTCACCGGCATCGCCTTCCTTGCGGGCTGGATCGGCCAGGCGAGCTTTTGGCTGCTCGAAATGTTTCCGGTGCTCGGGCGCATCGGCTGAGTTTGTGAGTGTGCGGTCCGTCGTCCTGCGCGGCGCGCTTCGCGCTCGCCTCAGGACGACGGCATCGCGGCTCGAGCGGCAAGCAAAAGCCCGCCGCTCGAGCGGCGGGCTTCGCGCGATCTCTCGGGCGCGCCGCGCTATTCGATCTCTGCGTAGGTGATTTTTCCGTCCGGGTTCTTCTTCCAGACGTACATCGTGTAGTCGAGGCGCGTGACGTCGCCCTTCTTGTCGTAGGAGAGGTCGCCGATCACCGTCTTGAAGGTCATGCCGGAGTGGATCTTTTCCGCGACCTTCTTGGGATCGAGTGACTTCGCCGCCTCGGCCGCCTGCTTGATCACCTGCACCGCGGCGTAGCTGTAGAGCGTGTAGGCCTCGGGCTCGAAGTTCTTCTTGCGGAACCTCTCGACGACCTCCTTGGCCTCGGGCCGCTTGCGCGGGTCCGGACCGTAGGTCATCAGCGTGCCCTCGACGCCCGGCCCGCCGATCGAGGCGAACTCGTCGGAGGTGATGCCGTCGCCGCCCATCAGCGGCGCGGTGACGCCCTGATCGCGCATCTGCCGGACGATGAGCCCGCCTTCCGTGTGCAGACCGCCCCAGTAGACGAGGTCGGCCCCCGCGGCCTTGATCTTGGAAACGAGCGCCGAGAAGTCCTTCTCGCCCGTGTTGACGCCTTCATAGAGCACTTCCTTGAGGCCCTTGGCGTTCATGGTCTTGCGCGTCTCGTCGGCGAGGCCCTGGCCATAGGTCGTCTTGTCGTGGACGATCGCGATCTTCTTGCCCTTGAAGTGCTTGGCGATGTACTCGCCGGCGACCGCGCCCTGCTGGTCGTCGCGCCCGCAGGTGCGGAAGATGTTCCACATGCCGCGCTCGGTGATCTTCGGGTTGGTCGCGGCGGGCGTGATCTCGAGAATGCCGTTCTCCTGATAGACCTCCGAGGCCGGCATCGTGACGCCCGAGTTGAAGTGGCCGACGACGAATTTGACGCCCTCGGCCGCGAACTTGTTGGCGACGGAGACGCCCTGCTTCGGGTCGGAGACGTCGTCGCCGACCGACAGGACGATCTTCTGACCGAGGATGCCGCCGGCGGCATTGATGTCTTCCACCGCCTGTTCGGCCCCGTTCTTGAGCTGGGCGCCGAAGGCCGCGTTGGGACCGGTGATCGGGCCGGCGACGCCCATCCTGATGTCCGCCTGCGCGGCGGTCGCGAGCGCGAAACCGATACCGAGCGCCAAACTGAGCGTGGTCAGCGTTTTCATGAGGCTCTCCCTCGATGGATCGCAAAGGCGGCACCCCGAGCGCCCCGGTCGCGTCCCCGGCGCCCGCGTTCCCCCCTATGCAATTCAATCGCCAAACACGAGAAAAGTCATCCTGAATCGCGGCCTTGAGG